>JBHLPI010000157.1:0-3528 GCA_048939595.1 Promethearchaeota archaeon
CCGAATGCACCGGTAAGTGTTTGGCTTTCATGATCGATGATGGTTAGTTTTCCTAGTTCGTAGGATTGTTTCAACCTAGTTCACCAAAAAGACCGAAATCAATTCTATCTTATTAAATTGCTGCTCTTGCCTTTTCACCAAATTTAGTAGCATTGCAATATGGGAAAAGCTATGAATCGGTGCCGCATCTATCTCTATAGTTTTCCCACAATCCTTCCCATCACATGTCCCCAAATCATTATGGGACCTGTTCTGTGATAAGGAATGTTGAGGTTTCAAGGTATGCACGAAGCGATGCTCTACAATAAACTCAAAGACAAAAAGGTCAGTTGCAATCTCTGTAGTCGACGTTGCACCATCGCTGAAGGCAAATTAGGGTACTGCCAGGTACGGAAAAATGAGAACGGAATCCTATACTCGTTAGTTTATGGGAAAGCTTGCTCAGCAAACCCAGATCCCATTGAGAAAAAGCCCCTCTGGCACTTCCACCCTGGTTCTATGGTTATGTCCGTCGCGACCGTTGGATGCAATTTTAGGTGCCAATTCTGTTTCCATCCAGAAACAACGATAATCAGCAATGGAATTCCCCAAAAGATTGGAGATTTGTTTGATAGTTCCGAAAAAACTCATCACGAGAATATCCGAATTGTAAAAAATGCGTATACGAATAGCGCAACGGGAAAGAAGAGAAAAATACGCAAGGTCTTTTGTCACAATTACGAGGGAGAGTTCATAGAAATCAATGCTTCTCATCTTCCTCCTTTAGAATGTACGCCTGAACACGAAATCTATGTTTGGGATGGCGCTATAACAACGAAGAAAGCAGAGAATATTCGGATTGGAGATTTACTAATTGTACCAAAACTCATCTCGAATGAAACTATAGGAGAAATCATCGAGATTGCCCCAATAATCGGAAAGAGAAAAACCAAGATAAAGAAATCACGAACAACGGATGAAAACAAGCTCAAGGAAATAATGAAATTACAAGAGGCGGGGCTGAGTTCACGTGAAATAGGGAAACTTGTTGATATGCACCCTGTTTATTTACGGAAGCTGATTAACAAGCTAAACCGAGAAGGAATAACGGAGAAGACATTCTATTATTCAAATGATGTAATAGAAGATGAGGGTAACCTGAAGTTCCGAAGTGAGAAAGGATGGATACCTGCAAGAATTTCCATGAACGAAGAACTCGCTGAGCTTCTAGGATACTATGTTGCAAAAGGATGGGCTACCAAGATCAATAACCGCCCTAACTCGTTCCATGTCAATTTCAGTTACGGGCACGAGGAGGAAGCATTGGTCGAACGAACGGTTAGCCTTCTAAAGAAAATATTTGGGGTTACTGTTGTAATAAGAAGAAGAAAGACCACGATAGCTGTTGAGGCTACTAAAAGCTCCCTTGGTGTGCTATTCCAACAGCTTTGTGGAAGTAGCGCGCAAAGCAAGAAAGTACCTGATTTGATAATCAAATCACCGAAAAATGTTATACTCTCATTTCTAAAGGCGTATATCAAAGGAGACGGAACAGAAACAGGCAACAATATAGTGATAAACACTATTTCAAAAGAACTTTCACTTGGTGTCTACTTTCTTCTCCTCAAGCTTGGCTATTTGCCGAGATGGTACAAATGGGAACCGCCCGAAAAGAAAACAATCGAAGGCCGAATAGTCCACCAATCTACATTATATTATGTTAAAGTAAATACAAACACCTTTGGCAGGGCATTGGTAGGTGGAAGCAGGAAGAAACCTAATCCTGATAGAGCAATTGCCTTTAGAAGTACTAAGGATTTCTGGCTTTTACCAGTAAAAACAATTGAACGAAAACCATACCGCGGACCGGTCTATAATATGGAAGTGGAAGATGAACACTCTTACCTTGCTAATTACATTGGAGTCAGAAACTGTCAGAATTGGCAGATTAGTCATGAACGCGAAATTGTGGGACGGAATATCTCCCCTGAGAAAATTGTTGAGTATGCATTAGATACGGGCTGTACAGGGGTCTCTTATACCTATACGGAGCCCACAATTTTCTTCGAATATGCATATGATACTGCCAAGATTGCCCACGATCATGGGCTATTCAATACCTTCGTCACGAATGGCTATATGACCACAGATGCCATTGACGCGATCGCGCCTTACCTTGACGCAGCCACCGTTGATTTCAAGGGTAATGCAAATCCAGCCTTTTACAGGAATTATTGTAATGTTCCCGCGGTTGATCCGATTTTTGATGCCCTTAAGGCCATGAAAGCAGCCAAAATCCATATTGAAATCACGAATCTCCTTGTCTCCGATGTGGGCGATGATACTGACGAAGCCGAAACCCTTGCCCACTGGATTGTCCAAGAACTGGGAGAAGACACCCCACTCCACCTCTTACGATTTTACCCCCATCACCAAATGTCTCATCTTCCTCCTACCCCAATTAAGAAACTCGAAGCTGCCGCGGCTGCTTCATCGCGAGCGGGTTTAAAATACGTATACTTAGGGAATGTTCCAGGCCATCAAGGCGCGAATACTATTTGCCATAATTGTGGCGCACTACTCGTTGAACGACTGGGTATTCAAACGATTTCGGTGCGGTTGACACGGGATGGACGGTGCCCCTCCTGTAATCTCCCGATTCCCATCATATTAGCTGAAGATTCATCTACTTCAGGATGATGTGAAGTCGAATCTGCGATTCCCCCGATAATTTTCAAGTACACACTAGTTCAACGCCATCTTTAAGTGGTTATTAAGGTGGAATTCAAATAACGAGGGTGTGATGACCATGCAGCTTATCGCGTCCACTGATGATGACATGGAACCTTATACTGACCAGTTTCTCGGGTTGAAAACAATCTTTGAAGAAACCAAGTTTCCCTATTGGGCTTTAGTGCAGGACCAAACGGTCTTAGGACTCATTGTTGTTGCAAAAGAACCTCGGGAAATGCTACAACCTGCAAGTACAACCTTTATTCAAATCTATCTTTTCCGACATGAACCTGCTGCAGTATCACGCTTATTGAGTGAAGCGGAAATTATCGCCTCCCATCAACAAGCCACCTATCTAAGCTGCATCGTTAGTGCTGACCAACAAGAAACAATCCACGCACTCGAATCTGCCAACTTTTCTGTTTATGATGAAACCCTCAAAATGGGGCTCCCCCTACAGGATGTCACACCCCCACAGACTCCACTAACCTTTACTCGCACGTCTCCAGATGAAACCAACCTGATGATGGAGAAGCTCGAAACAATGATGAGCAATACCCCCGACCGACTACTTCACGCTCATATTTACAACATCAGTCAACTCCCCCAAGACCAACTCCAATCCACCCTTTCTCAAATGGAAGTCATCCTCGTTAAAGACCAAGACAACACTGTAGGCGTCATCAGCTTAGAAGGACCCAGCATTGGTATGCTTGGGGTCCATCCGGAGTTACGAAACAAAGGCTATGGACGAATGATGACACAATGGGCGAAAAGCTATTTAGCCGAACAAGGGCACTTTCGTGCCTGGCTTTG
>JBHLPI010000067.1:0-11234 GCA_048939595.1 Promethearchaeota archaeon
AGTTTGCTCATGATGTAGTTGTCGATGAGGTCTTCGAGGGGTTGGGGGTTGTCGCTGTTGCCGATTTCTTTGGTTTGTTCGGTGCCGTATTTGCCGACGAGCATGCGGAGGGCGGTTTTGACTTTTTCGGTGACGCGGTTGTCTTCGTCTTGCATGTGGCTGATGAAGACGAGGAGGAGGTCGTCGATGTTGCTGAAGATGTATTTGGCGCCTTGGATGTGGATGGGGAGGGCGGGAATGTCGGTGGATTTGACGTGGCTCATGAATTCTTTGTAGGCGCGGAGGAATTCGCTGATTTGATTGTCGGTGAGGTTGACGCGCCAGTATTGTTTGCGGAAGATGACGTTGGCTTGGAGGCCGACTTCGTCTTTGCGGGGGCTGATGCTGAAGAGAATGGCGTTGTGGATTATGGCCCGTACACCCCAGGTGGTTTGCTTCGTCATTCTTGTTTATTGGAGAAGCGCTGATAAGCTTTTTGGCGCAAGGGGTTAGTGAGGGGTGGATATTAGGTTCTGCTTGAGTTACTTTTTTAATCCATGAAGCGTGTCATGGGAAGCGAGGATGACGGCGTGTCAGCGATTGATGTCTATGAGTTACCAGAATGGTTCGCGAAGCAGACGGAGGATTTACTCTTTAATTATCGGACTGATATTCAGAAGCAGATGGACCGGATTGAGGAAGCACTGGTAGCCTCAACGGAGACCGCTGAGCAGTTATTGGCCGAAGTGGTGGTTGATGGGGAAATGACCGTGCCTGGGGCGGCGGCGAAGCTGGCGAATCGGTTAAAATCCTTATTTGAATCCATCGAGTTTCCCGAAGAGATTACTTATGCATCGGTTGAGGAATTATTGCACGATTTGGAAGGATACATCCGGGAAGTGACGATTGCAGGGCAGCGATATATCCGGCGACTCCCAAAGGTGCATAAACGCGTCGTCAAAGAATTAGATTACCAATTCCGGACAATAAACCAAGGGTACCAAAAGATTCGGAAGGTTTGGGAAAAAGACAAGTTACCCAAGCAGTTGGACCAGATTCAGGGAGAAGTCGAAGAAATTGAGGATCGGTCCCGACAACTGGTGAAGCTCTCTGAAGACCTTGATGAGTTGAGGAAACAACGGGAAAAGGTAGAGGGGCGAGTGGAAAAGCATCAAGATGGAATTGAACAATTCCGGCAAGACTCTGGACTGGTGGAAATTGAAGAGATTCGCCGTGAGATTGATAGTATACGAATGATTGTTACGAATCAGTTGAACTTTCTGAAGAAGCCGTTTAAGAAACTCAGCCAAGCGGCGGGACAAGCAATCATGATTTCATCGACCGCAGGAGAAGGCGCTGACGCTTATTCGGCTGACCCGTGGCAGGCATTTCAACAGGATACAGAAACGCTAGCGCGCTTGAAGGCGGGGCTCAACGCACTAACTGATGCAATTGGAGACAAGAAGCTGTCGTTTAAAGCAAGTCTCGACCGCAAGATACTCGATCGTAAGACTCAAGTGATAGAAAAAGGCATCTTGGATGAATATCGCCAGCGGTTTTCATCCCTTGAGACACGGAAAAGTGATTTGAAATCCTCGGTTTCTATGGACGAACGGCGTGAATTGGAAAAATCTTTGGAACGAGCAGAATGGGAAAAACGCGATTTGACCGCCGAAATCACACATATTGAAGAACAGATGAATAGGGTATCGGATCGATTGAAGAGGCTTCAAAAGCGCTTAGAAAAATCATTATCAAGTATTCTTCGTGGTGATGTTGAAATCGAGTTTCCCGAAGAAGTAAGCACACTTCTTGGTCAAGATTTAACCAACGAATCCTAAACTAAGGTGTCACAAAGCCTTTTTAGCCCATATCCGTGGATACGATAAGTAGAGGCGATGAAGTATGTCACAAGAATATCAGGCTATTACCCAACGTTATCTGCTCCCATTAACTTCATACCTCGTTGAACTGGGACGCATGGGAGACCGATGGGCCGTGAAGGTATTCCGGGGACCCACTGAAATTAGCACAACGCCCTTAACTACCGACCTGAACCACAATGAGATATTCAACGCGATTCAAAATAACGTATCAATGCCGATGTTCAGCCCGGAACGGATGTTTGGAACGATTGGACGAATGGTTCAAGAGGCGCGAACAAACACGTCAGGTGGACCAGAAGTCCAACCTGAACAGTAGCCCAATCCTTGTCCAACTATTTTGTTCAGATTTCTGCTAGGACGGCTTTTCCATGAAAGCTTCTATTGCATCCAAGGCAGAGTTGAGTGTGGTGGGTGGAGCAAGGAACACCAACCGGAAATGATTCGCACCATATACTGGATCAAACCCGGATCCATGGACGACCAAGACGCCTGTTTTATGAAGCAAATCCATGACAAACGCTTCATCGGTTTGCCATCGCTGTTCAAGGCCAATCTTGGGAAAGATATAGAACGCCCCTTCGGGTTTTGATGTTGATATACCATTAATTTCGTTCAATCGTTTGAAGACAAGATCACGTCGTTGGCGGAGGCGAGCAAGGACATCTTTGAGATACGTATCTCCCTCCCGGAGGGCCGAAGCAGCGGCATATTGGGCAGGTGCATTCGTACAGATTCGAATACGAGCTTGTTTCAGGATATGTTCTTTCAGGTCCTCAAACTCCTGGTTGGGGTGATGGAAGTACATGTAACCAATGCGCCACCCAGGAACAAGATACACTTTCGACAACCCATTGAAGCCAATAACAGGGACGTCCTTCGCTAAGGCTGCTGTACTTTTACGGGCCTGGTCATAGACGAGCCGATCATAAACCTCATCGGAAATTAGGGGAAGCCCGTATTCTCCAGCGAGATCAATAAACGCTTTGACAATCTTTTCAGAATATACTGAGCCAGTAGGATTATTAGGGTTAATCAGGACCATCGCCACCGTTTTGTCCGTTATCTTGGCGCGGATATCATCGATGTCGGGTTGCCACCCCTCTTCTTCTAAGCAGCAATAGGTAAGAGGAGTTCCATCAAAGAAGCGGACAAACGACAGATATGGAGGATAGGTTGGACCTGGCATTAATACCTCAGAGCCAGGATGAACTAAAGCCGCCATTATCATTTGGATGCCCTCCGAAATCCCAGCAGTTGCTACGACGTCGGTCGCTTTAAGAGAGACTTTGTTGATTCGCTGTTCTTTTTCAACAACAGCTTCACGAAAAGCCGGGATTCCAGGTGACGCGGAATATCCATTATGTCCTTCTCGTGCGGCCTTACAAAAAGCGTCAATTAGGAAAGCGGGAGTTTCAAAATCAAAAACGATCGGATCGCCGATGTTGAGATAGGTGATTTGTTTCCCAGTGGCCTCAAGCTGTTTAGCGGTAACAACTACATCGCGGATTGCGTACTGGATAGTTTTCGTGCGTTTTGTGATAAAGGCAGTAGATAGAGGTTTGGGGGACATGCACTTCACCTACGAAAGAGAAGTATAGGCTAGGACTGTGCATTGGACCCCATTTTAAGCCTTAAGATTGTTCCTTGTCAGGGAAAATTATCGCCGAGTCTTTTTCCATTGTTTATAGGCTAATTTCACATCTTTGCGAGTGACAGTTTTTCGTCCAGCAAACTCAGAGAGTTCTTTGGCGATTGTGGCGACTTCAATTCCTAGTTCTTCTAGGACTTCACCGAGTTCTGTTGCCGCGTGTTCACTGACACGTTCAGCCCCAGCTTTCCTGATCAAACGGTCAATGGGAGCCAAAGGTATTATTCGAGTGGTTTTTTCTCGAGGCATAAGCAGCACCGGTATTTAGCTAAAATAACCGTTCTTGTTGCTCCTACTTAAGTTTTACACCGATTAAAAGCCGAATCCTTATAAAGGCTGTATTAAAGCCCTTTTTTCCATTGATAAAGCAGCCTAACAGGGAATAGCCTTAAAGACCACACTATTCCATCCTTAAACCGGCTGCGAATGCTGCTTGACAAGTTGTTTAACAACCTCCAGCCATTCGACGCCGATTCGCCACGAAGATACTCCTTCATCGGCTTGCTGTATCATTTGCTCAAGAAAGTGTGCGCCCATTTGTTGTTGCATGCGAGTGAGAATTGTTCCAACTGTGACCAGACCCATCACTGGATTCGCCTTTTTAGCGAATCGCGCTAGTTCAGAGGTTGTGTGCCAAAAGCCATCACTCAAGCAGCGGAGAAGCTCCCGTTTGACCGCATCTTTCTCTGTGATTGTCTGTAAGAGTGAGAGCTTCTGACTCTCTGCGGGTTGTGGGGGGCGTTCAGATTCCACGGTAAATCCTCAAAGAAATTTTATCATCGGCAGGTTTTAAGCAATTCCCCATCAAACGAAAGCAGCAAATGGGCATTTTCGATTTCGTTAACTAAGCACGAAGTATTTCTGATTGGCGCTTTATCAAACAAGTCTTAAAAGGAAAAGCTGATATGAACGAAGATAATCCGAGTGAATCCTATCATGATTATTCCACTTCTGATTTTGGCGCTAATGCAGGGGTTTCTTGAGTATCTTCCTGTGAGTAGTGAAGGGCAGATATTATTGGTTGGAGTAAACGTTTTCTTTTTCGATCCCGCCTTTGTGTTATCCCTTGTGTTTTGGTTGCATTTAGGAACTGCATTCACGGTTATTGCGTTCTATCATCGAGAAATCTTCGGTTCGTTGTATCTTCGAGTACACTCACCAGAATCTGCTACGTCAGAAGCTGGTTCTGTAAAACTCTTGGGACCACTGTTCGTGTTTGTGGTTGTGGGAACACTGGGAACGATCTGTGTGTCATTGCCCCTCTATTTCTTTTTGAAAAGCTGGGTTACTTATTTGATGGGTAGCATAGTTACACTTCTGATTGGAATCTTGCTTATGGTAACTGGGATTGTTTTGTATTTTCAACGGGGTATGAAAGGGGATCGCACTCTTGCAGAAATCGCTCTTTACGAAGCGTTTGTGATTGGATTGCTTCAAGGAATTGCTGTGCTCCCAGGAATCAGCCGGTCAGCCATGACATTGACGTGGCTTCTCATTCGCGGTGTTAATAGAGAAGAGGCGTTAAAATTGAGTTTCCTTTTGAGCGTTCCTGCAATCTTTGGTGTGGTTGCTTTGGATTTTCTTGTTGAAGGTGCCGTGCTCATCTTGCCATTTTCAATTCTGCTGGGCTTGATGGTGGTTGCTTTCTTTGTGGGCCTACTGACGTTAGCCTTACTTCGATATTATGCCATCCGTGTTCCGTGGTGGATTTTTACTCTAGCACTCGGTGTTCTCGTTGTAATACTAACTGTACCGAGCCTTATTCTCGGAATTCCGTGAAGTAGAGGCGATATGCTTTAATATGGGTGTAGCTGACCCTCGCTCAGAGGTCAGGTAAAGTGACATTAGATACTTCAGAAAATCGCGCGGAATACAAAGCCATCGCGATCGCTCAGGATCATGCAGGAGTTGTTCTGCAAGCCGCGAAATCCCTTCGAGTAATGATTGAAGATTGGATGGATGGACGCAAGGAAGCTCACCGAGAACACTTCAACAAGTTAGCTAAACTCGAAAGAAAAGCTGATAGCATTAAACGTACGCTGCTCGATGAGTTATCTATTTCTGAAACAATGCTTCGCCGAAGTGATTATTTTCGCCTTGTAATGCGCACTGATGATATTGCTGACCTTTGCGAAGCTTCCGCATGGGACCTAACAGGATTAGAAGAGTTTCATCCCGATGAGAAAACAAAGGAGCACTTCAAAGCCATGCTGGATGCCCTCACTGACGCTGTTTATAAAATGCGACAAGCGATCCTGTTCCTAGAACAAAATTCTGACAAAGCCGTTGATTTTGCCATGCAAGTCGACCTAGCTGAACGTGAAGCTGATTCAGCTCATCGAAGCTTCACTCAGTTCCTTTACCGGTCTAATATTGAGATTACCGTGTTACTACGATTGAAGGATTTGGGTCAGCACCTCGAAGAAATCGCGGATGCTGCCGAAGACGCGGCTGACGCAGTTCGAATAATCGCAATTGCACGTATTCCATAGTACTTCTTTTAAACTGCGTAGCCACTGAATACATAAAGCCTTATCCAAGTGAGCTGAAATGCCAAAAGCTAAACGTATTTCCGCCCAAATTGTAGAAAACAAAGTCGTAGTCTGGAACCCTGAGGACGGCTCCAAACTCTATAGTGACGGTTTTTACGGGAAGCCACTCGGAATACGTAAACCCAAAACCTCTGAATTTGATCGCCCTTCCCAGCTTTCATTCTTCGAAGCGTTACATCTACTTCGGAAAGGTAAAATCGAAGTCTACACCGAGGAGAAGACCACGCCGATTAAAGAAAAAGATCTCATTGAAACCGCAGAACAACAACACAAAGACTTCAGCCGGAAGTACCAAGTTTATGAAGATTTGCGGAAACGAGGATTTGTCGTGCGCCCGGGTCTTAAGTTTGGTGCCGATTTTGCCGTTTATCGCCATGGGCCAGGGATTGATCATTCCCTTTTTATTGTCGAAGTCATCGCGAAATCAGACGAAGTCTCTGCAATAGAGGTCGTACGCGCGGGGCGTTTAGCAACCTCAGTGCGTAAACGCTTTGTCTTAGCAACTTCAACAGAAACTGGAAAAGTACGGTATTTCGTTTTTTCATGGATTAAACCATGAGGTATTGTACAAGCCTCCACAGACTAACCACTGGATTTTTATGAAGAATTGTAGAGTCACTAGCACCGACGTGATACCTATGAGTAAAGAGGAGAATGCTACGAAAACCCTTGAATTGTTGGAAGAAGCATGGAAGGTCAATTCTGCGATTCTCATGACCGACGATTATGTGTATATGATGTATCAGATTGGAGAAGGGAAATGGAAGGAAGTCAGCTTCATTTTTGACGATGCTAGTTTAGAGGTTCGTGAGCTGGACTCCGAAAAAGCACTGATGCTCCTCATCGAAGAAATCCGAACGGGCTTGCCTGGCTATAAATCGTATACGACCGTCCTCGATAACGACACACGCGAAACCGTGAAAGAGAAAGTTCAAGCTGCAGCAAAGTAATGAAGCAGTTTTTTGATACCGGATTAGCACAACAGATAAGACAGGCAACCGAACAAGCTCTGCTGCTCGGTGCCACCACCGTTGTATCCAAGCCTTACTTGACGCCCTTCAGGAATTTTTGAATTGGTGTCACTAACTGCGTGAATTCGATGGGAATCACATACTTCGTACTTGGACTTGACCCTAGCTCCCGTATCGTACCCAAGTACTGGATCACCATGGTCTTTTCATCAATCCCTTTCGCAACATCAAAGACTTTCTGGAGCGCTAAGGCTTCACCTTCCGCTCGCAGAATAGCAGACTGGCGTTCACCTTCCGCTCGCAGAATCGCCGATTGCTTATCACCTTCAGCGATAGCAATAGTTGATTCCCGCTTCCCGGCTGCTTCCGTGACCATAGCTCGTCGTCGCCTTTCAGCCTCCATCTGCATGATCATTGCTTCGTTCACCTTGGTTGGTGGAAGAATCTCACGAATCTCGACTTTTGTAACCTTCACACCCCAAGGCTCTGTGTTTTCATCTAGTTTCTCGCGGAGGACACTATTGATGTATTCGCGTTTAGCTAGGACGTCATCGAGGGTGATGTCACCGACGACGGCGCGGAGCGTCGTTTGGCTGATTCCGAGGGCGGCGCCGCTGAAGTCGCGGATTCGCAGGACGCTGTCACGGGCATTGACAACGCGATGGTAGATAAGGAGGTCGATGTCGACGGGGGCATTGTCGCTGGTGATGCATCGTTGGTGTTCGATTTCGAAGAATTGTTCGCGGAGGTCAACTCGCACCATTTTATCGAGGATGGGGATGAGAAAGATCACACCAGGGCCCTTAACACCTGGAATGGCGTGTCCGAGGCGGAAAATGACAGCACGTTCATATTCTTTGAGGACGCGGATGAAAGGAACAATGAGAAGCAGGATGATGACGAAGATTAGAATGACGATGAGCCACCAATAGGCTTGGAGGAAATAGAATAAATCGAATTGCATGTTCCTATCCCTTCATGTATTGGTTCTTAGTTCAGGGGAAAATACTTTACGGACATTGTGGAGTTCGTCTGTTGAAAATGTCAGTTGGCGAAGGATTTTAGGCGTGAAATTACAAGGGATTCGGCAGGTGAGTGTATGTCACGTATCTGTCCTAATTGCGGGCAATCGGTGAAGGATTCGGCTAAATTCTGTAAATATTGTGGCTCGAAGCTCGGTGCACCCGTTTCAACACCAATATCACGTCCAGTGACCTCTGGGCGTGCAGCTCCTGCCGCTGTTTCTGATCGAGCGCCAGTAACAGAGGTGCCTGCGGAAGTATTGGCCCAGTTAGAAATCCGATCCGAGTTAATGGGAATTGAAGAAGAAGAGTCAGAGCTGCTTGATGAAGTCGAAAGACTTGAGAAGGAATTAGAGAAAGGGGATCGGTCAATCGCCGAGTTGGAAAATGAAATCAAGCCCCTTCAAAAGCAGATAAAATCCTTAAAGTCGAAAGAGAAGAAGCTTAAGTCTAAAGTCAAAGAATTCGATTTTGAGAAGGCAGGAAAAGAAAGGCTGCGTTTGAAAGAGCGAACTGAGAAGCTTGAAGGGCTCAAAGAAAGTGGAAAGGTCCGGGAGAGCGTTTATCTCCGGCTAAAAGATGAGTATGAGCAGGGAATGACTGAGGCAGATGTGCAATACCAAGAAAAAGTTGTGTTGGCTCGCGAGTGGCTTGCATTACTGAAAGCCCAATACAAGGCAGTTCGTGATGAGCTTTCGTTATTGGATGCCCGTCATTCAGTTGGTGAAGTGAAAGAGGTTGATTTCAAATCGCGGAAAGAAACCCTACAAAAGCGCTCGAAAATCCTCGGCCACCAAGTAGAAATCTTTGAAGAGGTACTTCGGGACTTTTAGGTACCGTTCCTCCTTGTGGGCAATTTCCACCCAAACACAAAACATTTTATACGGCAGTGTAATTCTGAACCTCTCACCGGAGGTCATTTCGGATGAACCGACGAGTCATCGCTATAGCCATCTTATGCGTAGGATTAGCCGCACTTGCCTTTGGAATTGCACTCGGTCAACATGAGATTGTCCGCTCATGGCTCCAAGTCTTTTCCGATGCCTATGCACCCTTCTTCCCACGACCACCCTAAGGGGATTTTTACTATGAGTGATCCAACAACTGAACCCGAACCAGAAGAAGATTATGAACGAATCTGGGATAGACTAGGACGACCCCTATCACGGTGGAAAAAGACCCTCCTTGAAAAAACCCGTCCCTATAAAACCCTGCACTATTGGGTGAACAAAGCCTTTGAAGAACTTCTTGCAATACGCATCATCCGATTTATTGTTCAGCTTTCCGCCTTTCTTGTGCTCTTCTATGCGGGCATTGTTTTTGTGTTGGGCTATGACCCCCTTGTGGGGACCATCTTCTCCGGTGTTGCCTGGCTTATACCCATCTTTGGATACATTCCACTTCCATTCGATATGCCACAAGGCATTGCCCAAGGCACTGGCACTGGGTATTTTGAAATAATCCAGTTTTTGGGACAACAGGGCATATTCCCCTACATTGCAGTTGGTGTCATCCTTATTGTACCGATACTCATTGGACGAAGCTTCTGCGGATGGATTTGCCCCTTTGGCTTTGTTCAAGACTTATTCGCCTTGACTCCAATCCGCAAACGATACCCCTCCAAGCAGTGGGACCGCCGTCTCAAAAGTGTAAAATACGTGATACTATTTGTTATCCTTTTCTTTGTTGCGTGGCTTGGGATATCGACATTTTTAGGAGTGGATGCAGCTCTTCGAGGTGCAATAAATCTCGAATTCGCCACCGCAATATGGACCACCATTAACCCTTCAAGCACCTTCTTCGTGATTCTCCCCTACTTGTACCTCTATGGTGTGATTTCCCCTATCCTCACTGAATGGAATCCCCCTTTCCTCGCCTGGGGTTTTCCGATGTATTTTCGATTAGGATTCTTAGCAGTGGTGCTCCTTGTTGCACTCTTCATGACCCGTCCCTACTGTCGTTATATTTGCCCTGCTGGCGCCATGATGGGTCTGGTTGGCCAATTTAGCTTCCTCACTGTCAGCCGCAGCGCCACCGAATGCCTTGGTCCAGCCTGCGATTCCCCTCGATGCAAACAAGCCTGCCCCGTCGGTATCGATGTAATGGCCAAGCCCTTTGGTCCGATCCATGACTCCGAATGCATTCTCTGCCTCGATTGTGTAGCAAAATGTGGTCATGACTCAGTCAAAGCTGAATATGATTAAAGGAGTGTGAATGGTTTGGGAAAAGTGAAGCAGGGTACGGTCTGTAGTGTGAAAGGATGCGATGAGAAGGCAACCCGTTCTCTTACTGCAGATAAGGTCCGTGAAGCATTACAAGCTGCCGGTGCAGCGTTTGATGATGATCGGGCACGTCGCTTTTACTTATGCCAGAAACATTACAAAATCTACAAAAAACAGACAAAACAAGATAAGAAAGTAGACAAATGGCGCTATGGCGCTTAGTAAGGACTGACTTTAGTCCTCGTTATCATTTTCACTGGTTAGTTGGTTGACGACTTTTTTGATCTCTTTCTTCCAGCGAAGTAAATTTAGAGCGAGATCTTCACGATTATCTTCAGGGATTTGTCCCGTCTTCCCCGCGAGAGGTTCAAGGATGGCGCTCATTTCGAGAGTGGCGGGTTGGAAATCCCCACCGATGCGAATTAAGCGTTCACGAGCATCAGCGACTTGGACATAGACTTTTCGGTAATCCGGGTCGGTAAGGAGCTGGTTGAGGGCTTCATCGATTTTACGTTCGACAACAACGGCTTTTGAGGCATGGGAGAGTTTGACACCTGGTACACTACTAAATCGTTCTAGAGTTTCTGTGATTCGATTGGCAATTTCATCGAGATATTCAGAGCGCTTTGCTTTATCACCACCAGTGATGTCCATTTTGATTGTAGGTGTTTTTGAATCGACAAGTAAAGTTACTTCAAGTCGATCCTTTGTACTGGGCATGCGGAAAGAAACAGTTGCAGTGCCGAAGAAGCCTTCTTCAGTATAGGTTTCGGCGATATTGATTAGTCGAGTTCCAATTGATGAGATGCAAAAGTAAGCAGCCCCAAAGGCTAGACTCGGTGAAAGTTCCCCGACAGGAATCTCTGTTGACACGGCAGGACCCTCTTACAGACTGTAGTGGAAGAGGAAAAAAGTGTTCTGTTAGCTCTGAAACCAAACCAGAATTGGGTCTTG
>JBHLPI010000068.1:0-11186 GCA_048939595.1 Promethearchaeota archaeon
ATGAGCCCGAGGAGAGTTCGACGATCCCTTGAGGTGACCCGGTATTCTTTGTCTTCTTTTTTGGGATTGAATATATCGGTATCTTCATCATAGTAGTCATTGACGCCATACAGGAACACATTTGCTGGAAACATGAAGAAGAAGAGTTGCAAAGCGAAGAATGGGTTGAGAAATTGAAAGATAGTCGTAATACCTATTGAATACCCAATCAGATAGGTTCCTCCAAGATAGAGCCAGAATCGTGGACGAGAAATCCGAAAGGCTAAACGAACAACACTACTCAAAATTGATCCCTTCAGTGCTGGTATTGTTTTTGAATTTGATCAGTTACAATTTTGGATGAGACTAAAGCCATCGGAACGCCAATTCCCGGATGGGTATATTGCCCCGTATAAAAGAGGTTCTTTACTTTTTTACTCTGGTGCCGAGGACGGAAGAACGCCGATTGACGGAAAGTATGGGTTAACCCAACTGCAGTTCCTTTGTAGGCATTATAATCAGTAGAGAAATCATTCAACGAGAAGGTACGTTTAATACTAATGGCATCATTGAATCGCGTTCCAATTAGCTTCTCCATATGCCTGATAATTTTGTTCAGGTAGGCTTCACGGATTTTTGGCGTATCCTCGATACCTGGAGATATTGGAACAGTGATGAAGATATTCTCCTTTCCTTTCGGGGCGACTAATGGATCAAATCGAGATGGACAACAGACATAATATGCTGGTTTATCTGGCCAAGTAGGATCTTCGAAAATCTGATCGAAGTGCTGGACCCAATCATATTCCAAGAACACATTATGATGAGTTAACGGGTCTAATTTTTGGTCTACGCCAAGATAAACGACAAAAGCAGAGGGAGCAATCACTTTGTTTTCCCAGTATTGGGCAGGATAAGACTGATAGTGCGAATCGAGGAGCTCAATTTCAGTGTAGGGATAATCTGCATTCACAACCACTAGATCGGTTTCAAACTCCCCTTGAGTTGTTTGCACTTTATTGGCACTGCGTTTATCTACATCGATGTGTGTAGCTTCAACCCCAAAATGAATATCCGCACCTTGTTCCTGGGCTAGTTTCATGAGACCTTCCGGAATTTTTCCAATCCCACCTTTGGGGTACCAAACACCGAGATTATAATCGATATGTGAAATGATGGAGTACAGGGCAGGAGTGTTCTTTGGATTCCCGCCGAGGAACACAATGGGATATTCCAAGATTTTCCGTGCTCGGTCGCTTTTGAAGAATTTCCGAACATATCCATCGATGTTACTGAGGATGTGTAATTTCCGACCTGCGCGTATAAGCGACGGGCTGAACATAGACCACAGACTATCGAGGTCCTTGTACATGATTCCTTGCATCAGATGCTCATAGGTTTCTTTCGACTTGTCCAGATATTCCTGAAGTTTCGCAGCACCGCCTTTTTCAAATCCTTCGAATGTGTTCAGATTTGGTGCTAGATCCGCTGTTATCTCAACGATATCATCGGTACCAAAGAAGATTCTGTAGTTGGGGTCTAATCGCATCAATTCATAATAATCTGCAACAGATTTTCCGAATTCGTTGAAGAAGTTTTCAAAGATTTCTGGCATTAGATACCAAGAAGGACCCATGTCAAACACAAACCCTTCGGTTTCCCATACACGGGCGCGGCCTCCAGGTTCTGGATTCCGCTCAATGACTGTAACATCATATCCGTTCTTGGCTAAGAGTGCAGCTGCTGATAATCCACCGACGCCAGCCCCTATGATTAGGAGATTCTGATTTTTCATGGTTTAACTCCTTCTGATTGATGCGGGTTCGCTTCTGGCTTTATTTAATGATTATGCATTATTTTGACGATTCATTTAACATTCAATGATTGGCTATAAGTATTAAATGGTTTCAATTGTAAGAACGAACAGTTTATAAGGAAATTCTTTGACCCCGAGGGAGATTAACCCCGTTAAGAAACCTATTGAGTCGATACCACAATGTTAAGGGGAAATATACATCACATAGATGTCGTTCCGACACAAATCCGTGCTAAAGACGAGTTGACAAACGGCGAACTGAATCGAGCCTACAATTACTGCATGGATCTCTTTGGTAAATATGCAAAATCCTTCCATTTCGCTTCGCGGTACCTTGAGCCAGAACAACGCCGAAGCATTTCAGCGCTCTATGCGTTTTGTCGTCTTGCCGACGACTTTGTCGATGAAGTCGACCTCAGTCCCAAGGAAATTGATAGCGAAGTCCGAGTCCTCGGAGAAATAGTTACACGATTAAGCAATGGTGAAACCTTCGATCACCCCGTGTTCTGTGCGTTTGGCGACACGCTAATGAAATATCAGATACCGGTGCATTATCTGTATGAATTATTAGAAGGCGTCCGGATGGATGTTTACAGCCGCGAAATCCAAACTCAAGAAGAGTTGAATCTATACTGTTTCCGCGTGGCATCAACAGTGGGGCTTGCTATGTGTCATATTTGGCGAGCCATTCATCCTGAAACTCTTCAACGGGCAGCGGACCTCGGCATCGCGATGCAACAAACCAACATCCTCAGAGATATTGCTCCAGACTTTGAAAAAGGTCGTATCTATATCCCTATGGAAACACGTAAGAAATTCAGGATTCGCCGAGAAGATTTCGAAGCCAGAAAAATTACTCCTAATTTCAGACAACTAATCCAATATGAAATACATCAAGCACGAGCCAACTATGCCAGCGCTGAAATCGGAATCCGAGACCTACAACCAGCTGCAGCTTTCAGTGTCAAGGTTGCAGCTCGAGTCTATGGCAATATTCTGAATGCAATTGAAAAAATGGATTATCAAGTTTTCAAGAAACGTGCGTATGTGCCTAAATGGAAGAAATTCTGGATTGCCCTCCAATGTCGACGGGAATATATGCGCGACATCAAGGAATTTGTCCTGAACCCCTAACCTAGCCTAACACGTTATTGATTATAGGTGAAATTCTTATGACCAAACCATCCCCGCCAAATGCTATTGTGATTGGAAGCGGATTTGGTGGACTCTCTGCCGCCGTTCGAATGCAAGCCGCAGGTTATCAAGTTACATTATTAGAAAAACGTCATCAACTCGGTGGACGTGCTGGAGTCTTTGAGCGGAAAGGTTATCGAATTGATACCGGACCAACAATTATTACTCCACCTTTTGTAGTTGAAGATGTCTTTCACGAAGTGGGACGGGATCCAGCCGAATATATCGAATTGGTGCCGATTCATCCCCATTATCGCCTTCATTTCGCAGATGGGACACACTTCGACATTGGAAGTACAGAAGAAATTGTTAATCAAATCCAACAGATTAGCCCTAATGATGTAAAGGGCTTCTACAAATGGCACAAGATTCTCAAACCTATCTACGAATTGGGGTTTGAACAATTTGCTACTACACCCTTTGAAAGCATTTGGAGCATGGCGAAAGTTATCCCTCCGGGAATTCGTCTTAAATCCTACAAAAGTGTCTATGGACTTGTAGCTAGCAACATGAAAAATAACCATCTTCGGATGGCCTTTTCCTTTGTCCCTCTGTTTATCGGAGGGAACCCTTTTACCACGACCAGCGTCTACTCCCTCATCGCTTATCTTGAAAGTGAATATGGGATGCTCTGGGTCCGAGGGGGCACCCACCGTCTCGTTGAAGCTTTAGAACGCTTATTAAAAGAACTCGGCGGTATCATCAAGCTCAATTCCGAGGTCACCAAGATTGAAATTGATGAGAAAGAACGGAAAGTAACAGGGGTCCAAACAAAAGATGGTGAATATTACCCCACTGAAATAGTGATTAGCAACGCCGATGTCGCAATGACATACATGAGTCTCATCGACTCAAAATACCGAAAAAAGAACAGTGATCACCGATACAAAAAAGCAAAATACAGTATGAGCCTATTCATGATATATTTTGGCACGAAGAAAACTTATCCCGAGATACCCCACCATAATGTCATCTTCAGTGCCCGTTACAAAGAACTCGTTAAAGATATTTTTGAAAGGCATATCCTACCCGATGACTTTTCTATTTATCTACATGTTCCAACACGAACAGATCCCGAGCTAGCACCCGAAGGATGTGAAACCTTTTACGCCTGTGTCCCTGTGACAAACCAGGATTCGGGGATTAATTGGGAGCAAATGAAGGAGCCCTTTCGAGATAGAGTGCTTCAATTTCTCAATGACAAATACCTTCCCGGACTCCTGGATAATCTCGAAGTGTGTGAAGTTTTTACTCCCCTTGATTTTGAAAAGGAATTCAATGCCTACAAAGGCAATGCCTTTCAGTTACAACCTCTACTAATGCAATCAGGATACTTTAGACCACATAATCGATCTCGAGATATCAAGGGGCTTTACATTGTTGGAGCTGGAACTCACCCCGGAGGCGGAGTGCCCAGTGCATTCCTTAGTGGAAAGATTTCCACTGATCTCATCTTCGAAGATTATGGAAAGCCCAACGAAGAAGCACCCGTAGAATAGAAGATAGGAAGTAATGGCTGGACGTATCGATACAAGAATAGCCTAAAGTTTTAAACTTGCTGAAGTCCAGAATTGATTTAATTTATTCAAATGCTAAGTGTGAGAATGAGCTTATTTGGGTGATCTAAGGGCCACAGTTTCTTTGATACTCTTAAGTTTCACAATTTTGAACGGTTTTTCTGGATTAAGCCCTTTCCAACCTTCGGATTTTTCTAGCCCATGGGCTGCAAGAAAATTTGTGGATAATTGCCTTGCTCCCACTTCAGCCATGTGCTCGATTGCCTTCCGCCGTTCAATGGGTTCCTCAACAACTTCAAGTCGTCCTCGAAAAACAACAAAGCAATAGTGTTCTAGATTTGGCGTATACGTTTCAATTTCAACCGCAACCCGATTATCTTGTTCAATCAGAGTTATTTTCTTGCCATACCGGGTGAAATGAAAATAGAGATTCCCATCAAGGTAAGCATATTGAAAGGGAGCTAAATACGGGTAGTCATCGCCCTGGAATGCAATTCGGCAAATCACCTGATTTTTTAGAAGATCCTCGACCATCTGGCGTTCCATTTTGGGTAGTTTTACCAGCGACAATTCAGTCACCCTATACATACTTGAGGAATGCTTTCTCACATATATTCAATACGGAGTCTTTAGCAGGGATACAAAAATGGACTCGCTGCATCAAAACGCTCTCTTCATTTTCCGTCGTGATCTCCGTCTTGAAGACAACACAGGTCTGATAAACGCTTTAGAGGAGTCAAAGCAAGTCCTACCCTGTTTCATTCTTGATCCAAGGCTTCTCCACCAACCCAGTCCTCATAAAAATGCTACTCAATTCATGTTTGAAGCACTTCATGATTTAGACAATAGCCTCCAACGAAAACAGTCTCATCTCAATTTCTTCGAAGGAATCCCTGAGGATATTCTCCCTAAGCTCATAGCCTCCTACAATCTTGACGCTGTGTATATCAACCGCGATTATTCACCTTTTAGCCAACGAAGAGATGCACGAATACAGAAAATCTGCGAGGACACAAAAATTGCATTCAAACAATTCGCTGATGCGCTTCTCAATGAACCAGAAACTATCACCACAAAAAATAACGAACCCTATAAGGTCTTTACGCCCTTTTTCCGCAAAGCCTTCGGCATTCCAATCAGTACTCCCAAAAAAAATACCTACACGAATTATTCATTAATTCAGCAAAACCAACAGAAGAAACGCACTCCAACACTACCGGTCAAGAAAAGGAAGTCCGCTAATACTCTCGTAGGTCCTGGAACTCGAAAAGCCTGTCTAGACATTCTCGACAATCTTCACACTTTCAAACAATATGAGATATCCCGAGATATACCAAGTCAACATGGTACCACGCGATTATCAGCTTATATCAAATTTGGGCTTTGCTCGATACGTGAAGTGTTTACAGCAATTACAAATCAACTCAAACCAAATCACCTATTGTTAAAACAGTTATACTGGCGAGATTTCTATACACACATTGCCTATCATTACCCCCATGTCTTCACAGGAGCCTTTAGGCGCAGATTTAATGACATTCATTGGAACGCGGATAAGATCCTCTTTGAAACCTGGTGTCAAGGAAAAACTGGTTTTCCAATCGTCGATGCGGGAATGCAGGAACTCAACACTACAGGATGGATGCACAATCGAGTCCGCATGATTGTAGCCTCATTTCTAACCAAAGATCTCCATATCAATTGGCAATGGGGCGAACGATACTTTGCTAGCAAACTCATTGATTATGATCCCGCTGTAAACAATGGGAACTGGCAATGGACCGCATCAACTGGGGTTGATGCACAACCTTTCTTTCGAATCTTCAATCCATGGCGTCAACAAGAAAAATATGACCCCGATTGCACCTACATCAAACAATGGATACCAGCTCTTGCGGATATTGAACCGGTAATTATTCATAGCTGGTATAAATCAACTGAATTCGATACACAGATTAAGTATCCCAAACCAATAGTTGACCATAAACAAGAAAGTCAATATTCAAAGGAACTATTCAAATCAACGTTTTCATGAAACCCGAATGCGTGTATTGTACCGAACCCATTATTTACCTATTCAAGCTTTACCATTAACTACGTGCTTTTGACGGGGTGATTTGTAACACGATGGAAAACAAAGACATTATCAAGGTCCTCAATGAAATCGCGGCGCTATTAGAATTGAAGGATGAGACATTTCGCTCACGAGCTTATCGCCGTGCGGCGCGATCAATCGAGGAACTATCAGAAAGTCTTCAAGAGATTGCTGCTCGGAATGAACTTGAAGAGATTCCAGGCGTAGGAGAAGCGATTGCCAAGAAGATAGTCGAATTATTAGAAACTGGGCAGTTGCAATACCTCACAAAATTACGTGATGAACTCTCTTCAGAACTCATTGAGTTGCTCGAGATTCCTGGAATAGGACCAAAGACTGTCAAAGTGTTGCGTGATGGTCTTAGAGTCCAAAACATTGAACAACTCCGTCAAGCCCTTGAAGACCATCGGATTCGTGACCTACCTGGCTTTGGAGCTAAATCCGAAGAAAATATCCAACGAAGTTTGGACATGTACTTGGAACACAGCTTCCAACATAAAGGTCGCATCTTCATTGGAACCGCAGTCCCTATCGCCCAACGCCTAGTTCATGAACTGAAGCAACTCGAAGTCGTCGAGCAAATCGAAGTTGCCGGCAGTCTTCGCCGCTGGAAAGAAACTGTTGGAGATATCGACATACTCGTTACTTCCCATGACCCTACACCAATTATGGACAGTTTCGTAAACCTTCCTGGCGTCGCTAAAGTACTCGCCCATGGACCCACCAAGTCAAGTATCATATTAGAAGAAGGCATTCAAGCCGATATCCGAGTGATTGAGCCAGAATCCTTCGGAGCGGCTCTCCAGTACTTCACAGGGTCAAAAGCACATAATATTATTCTTCGGAGTCTAGCGCGCCAACAAGGTTGGAAGCTAAGCGAGTATGGCTTGTTTGATGTGAAAACTGATGAACGGATTGCAGGATCTACTGAAGAGGGCATATATCAAAAACTGGGTATGCCGTGGATTCCTCCAGAGCTTCGTGAAGAGACTGGTGAAATTCAAGCGGCTCTTGAAAATCGTCTACCAACACTCATCCAACAAGAGAATATTCGTGGTGATCTTCATGTCCATACGAATTGGAGTGACGGGAAAGACACCATCGAAAAAATGGCAAAAACAGCACGACAACGAGGATATGAGTACCTCGGGATCTGTGATCACTCAAAACAAATTCGCATGGCAAATGGCTTAGATGAAAAGCGTCTTCTGAAGCAAATTGAGACTATTCGCCGAATTGACAAGAAAATGACAGGCATTCATCTTCTTGCTGGTGTCGAAGTCGATATCCACTCAGATGGAAGTCTTGATATCCAGGATGATGTCCTTGCACAAACCGACCTGGTGGTGGCAGCAGTCCATTTTGGTAGAAAGGCTTCTGAACAAGAAATGACCAATCACCTCAGTCAAGCCTTGACGAACCCTAACGTGGATATTCTTGCGCACCCAACTGGTCGCATCGTGGGTCAACGAGCGCCCTATGAAGTGAACCTTGAGGAACTCTCTATTACCGCAAAAAAGGAGAACGTCGCTCTTGAAATCAACTCACTTTTCCGCCTGGATTTGTCAGATACAGCTGCTCGTCTTGCCCAAGAAAAAGGCACGAAATTAGTGATTAACACAGATGCCCATGACTCGACTCAATTGAATGCAATCGTTTATGGTATCGCAATGGCTCGACGAGGGTGGATTGAGGCATCATCAGTGATAAACACAATGCCGTTTGCTCAACTTAGGAAAACCCTCAAACATGTAAAGTAATTACTCGATTTGGCATGAAGGACAGAAGTATACCGAGCCTCCAAGATAAGCGGCTTTCTTAATCTTACCTCCACATCCCTAGCACACACAGCCAGACCATCTACCTTGGGGGTACCATTGGAACCAGAGAGATCAGTGATGTTCTGAAAAGAAATTAAGCAACAGTAATTCTTTCTCTTAAATTGGATAGCAACCAACCTTTTCAAATCCAATTCGCGTAATGTTTTTATCTAATTCCCTTGAGACTAACCATCATGAAAGCTGTTGTTGTGTACGACACTCAATTTGGTAACACTGAGCAAGTCGCAAGGGGCATTGCCAAAGTCATAAATGCTGACACCATTAAGGTTTCTGAGGTTGAAGTTTCGAAACTCAAACCATATGATCTATTCGCATTTGGGTGTCCCGTCCATGCCTGGAATATGTCGTCGGGAATGAAAAAGGCGTTACAGAAACTCGAAGGCGAATCGTTTGCAGGGAAAAAAGCAGGCACCTTTGATACACGGATTGCTTCGAGGATGGCCGGCAACGCTGCAACGAAGATTCAGAAGAAGCTGAAGAAACTTGGCTTTGAAATTATTATGAAACCAGTTCACTTCATTGTGGCGGGTCGAGAAGGCCCCCTCGCTGAGGGTGAAATGGATAAGGTCCAAGCATTTACAGCCTTAAAGTCAACCTGAGTTGGAGAGAGGGGAATTGTGTCATCGAAACCTTCTGAGATAGCCAAAGCACTTTTTGGAGAACAAAAGTATTCCTGCTCGCAGGCCGTTTTGGCGCCTACGGCGAATACATCAGTAATGGAAAAATTGATCGAGTTGCATGAAAATCGCTTCTGCCTTCAGTAGTGGTGTTATGGGACTGGGGAACATCTG
Source organism: Promethearchaeota archaeon (assembly GCA_048939595.1). Taxonomy (GTDB): domain Archaea; phylum Asgardarchaeota; class Hermodarchaeia; order Hermodarchaeales; family Hermodarchaeaceae; genus Hermodarchaeum. The sequence goes on from JBHLPI010000068.1 coordinate 9,234, forward strand.
TGGTGGATTAACTGGAACCCTAATGGCTATTGGCTAAAAGTATGGCGGGGCCAGAGGCGAGGATTATGACAAAGTCAATATAGTGACCCGACAGCTCTTGGACGAATCCATCACACTCCATGGGTCCATCATGTGACGCGACCTAATCAATCACGACCTACACACCGATACGGACATCGACCACGCCTTCAAGACAGGCGCTTTCGACAACGACCCAAAATTCATTGAAGACATTATAGTAATTCTAGGTAACGTACTATAGGCTAGCGGATTTTAGACTCAAATCTGAATTTGGGGGAATTAAGAAACACTAAACATTACCGTTTTACGGTTTAGTTAGTCGTGCTAACACGCATTGTTGGACGAAGGCTACACACAACGTGTTAGTCACTACCACATAACACGTGATAACTCTGGAATAAAAAGACCCTCATCTACCTTTAATCTCTAGTGAGCTGATCATCCATCCACTTCTTCTGTTGTTCAATAGATTTTTCAGCGATCTCAATTAACTCAGAAAGTAGAGATTCGACCTTTGTCAATTTCGCGATTCGGTGTAATTCTTGTGTTTGAATTTTTGGTTTCATTCGAATATATACAGCTAATGCATCTTCTAAGTCACGTGGTGAACCAAACTTTAGCTTGTGATTTATAAATGCTTCAGGACTCACAAGAGTGATTTTGAAATTTTCAATAGGTAATTCAAGTGCAGTTCGCAATGTATCTTCGTCCTCAATAGAGAAATTACCTTTAAGATCAAGCCGTGTTGAAAGTGTTTGATGGAAAATTGTTACATGGGATTTCTCCCCGAACGCTGCAAGTAGTTCATCTCTGGTAACCTGAAAATGATTTTTACCTAGATACTCACAGAAATCTTTGACGTCTAGTTCTTCATGATCGATGATTAAATCAATATCTTGTGTTGATCGTGGATAACCATAGACTGAAACTGCAACCCCACCAACCACAACATACCGAACATTTCGTTGATGAAAATAATCTGTAATGATTCTTAAGAGCTCTAGAAAGGAAGCTGGTTCACTCATTTACTTCCCTCTTAGATAATACTACTTCAAGCGAATTAAGTGAAGCCAATCGTGTAGCTGCTTCAATCCAGGCAATACCACGACAAAGCATCTCAGTTTCTGATAGCCTACGAAGTAAAAGTGCAGTTCGAGTCAAATCACGAAGTCTGTAAGGAGGCATTCGTCGATGCAGTTTAGAAACTATTGAACCCATGATATTTGATTCTCATTCTACCTAAAAAATCCGTCTTTTTGCGAAGAAAAAATCTAACACGCGTTAGAAACACTAAACATCACCGTTTTCTGGTTAGGTTTGTCAGTGCTTATAATTAGGAAGTAAAAATCTTTGCCGATTAGGAAGAGGTAATGAATTTTTAAAGCTGAATAACGCTCTTTCAAATCAATCAAATTTGGAGGATTGAGTATTGGCAAAGAAAAAAAGACTAAAACCCACAACAACAGATGCTGGGATCCCGGTAGCCAGCGATGAGTTTTCTCTTACCGTGGGGCCTGATGGCCCAATTCTGCTGCAGGACCACTACCTGATGGAGCAGATGGCCAACTTTAACAGAGAGATGATTCCAGACCGCCAGCCCCACGCAAAAGGTTCTGGGGCCTTCGGATACTTTGAGGTGACCAAGGACGTCAGCGCTTATACAAAGGCGGCCGTTTTCCAACCGGGCACGAAGACCGAGGTGTTAGCCCGGTTCTCCACTGTGGCTGGCGAGAGCGGCAGTCCCGATACCTGGCGGGATGTGCGTGGCTTTGCGCTGAAGTTTTACACCACAGAGGGCAATTATGACATGGTGGGAAACAACACCCCTGTGTTTTTCGTACGCGATCCTATGAAATTCCAGCACTTCATCCACTCCCAGAAGCGCCGTGCGGACAACGGCCTGCGCGATAACGACATGCAGTGGGACTTCTG
>JBHLPI010000069.1:0-11061 GCA_048939595.1 Promethearchaeota archaeon
CTCTTTGGATTTTTCAACTGGGCAGTAATCATTCGCCCGTAACGATCCGCATTGACATCCGAAGCATCAACATACGCCACATCCCAGTGTAGTCGATTCAACACCTGTGCCATCCAGTCGGCCTCTAAGACGTTGAGGCTCTTCTTCTGGCGATCGGTATCGATTTGTTTTGCACTGATTTCCAAAATTTCTACTTTGGTCGCCACTTTTCGAATATGATGCGCAAGGGTTTCACGGCGACCGGGGCTTAATTGCTTTGAGTCACGTACTCCCCACTCAAGAAGTGTATCTTCCTGAGAAGGGCTAATCACTACTCCTGCAATCACAAGAGGACCTATAACTGGACCTCGACCAGCTTCATCAACACCAGCAATCAATTGCGTCAAATCCAACACCACTCTTGCAATTCGAATGCTTCCGAAACCATTAACAACTGTTCAGCCTTAATAGTTCCTACTAAGTTCGAATGCGTGTGGCTTTAATGACCGAGTGCAAATATCCCGAAATATGGCTTAGCATCCTCGATGGGAAGTTTCGCGTCTCATCTCGACTCCCTCCACCGGCGAAAGTACCAGAAGACTTTGGCTGTCTTACTCCACCAGGTGAAACTATGCCCATTTGTGTTTCCCCGCTTTACGATTCGATTCATGACGCTAAGGGTCGTGCAGCCGCCCTCCAAGCTGATCTACAAGAACAGGGCTGCAAAGTGCTCTTTTTCTTTGAATTACGTCCAGCGGTTGTGGGCGATCCACACTCTGAATCCTAGGTCTCTTCTTCAGTTGACATCATTTGTGAATGCCGTGCACGACGACGAATAATTACTCTGTAGACGATAAAGACCACTAAGAAGATGATAAGAAGCACAAGAATCAGAGTTTCGAATAGATCTATCACCTGGGCTACACTCGTGAAGCCAACCCCAATAATCCATCCTAAAAGTCCTAATGCCAAATATCGAGGCAGCGAGCCTAGGAATGTAATCAGCGCAAATCGTTTGGGATCTGCACGAAGGGCTCCATAAAGAAGGGAGACAACAGAAAGCGGGATGATGGGAACAGCCCGTGCAGTGAAAAGGTAGACTTCATCGCGTGAGGATTTTTCCATATTTTTGCGCATATATTGGATTTCCTCAATGGATGTTCCAAGATATTTGCCATATCTTTCGATAATAGGATACCCACCAAAATAGGCAATACCATAGCCGAAGAATGACCCAATTGTTGCAGCAAAAGCTCCTATGAACATCACATTGAACAAGATAACTAAAATTGCTGAAACTGGATCAAATCCTAATGTTAAGAAGAACCCCGCTGCCATCGGAACGAGGGGTGATGGAATAGGTGCAATAAATGTCTCAATCATTACACCAATGAAGACACCAAGTGGACCTAGAGTTTGAACCCAGGAAACAAGGAGTAATATGATACTATCAATCCATGTATCAATGGCTTGTAACCAGGCGATAATTGCCTCAATAAACAACTGTCTTCCCTCGAATGTAAACAACCTAGGCAGGATTTGATTTAATGTTATTCGCCTGGATGTTTGCTCTTAATTTCTTCGCGTGATGGAAACTCAGGATCATCAACGACTGCTATTGTTCCATAACGACCTGCTGAGAGCTCCATTTCACCGCGAAAGGTTTTGATAAACCCGTTTTCCACTTCCACAATGGTGTCTTCATCAACTTTGTCGATATCATCATTCCAAAGTGAAAGCTTGATAGTGCCTGTTTCATCTCCAGCTTGTGCGGTTGTGACGCGGGCTTTCCCATACCGTGTTTGAACATCTCGAACTGGCTCAAGGGAAAGTACACGTAAACGGATATTGACGCTTCGGGATGCAGAGGATAATTCATGAACCTTCATATTCTCAGAACCTTTGTAACAAAAATTTATCAAAGATGTAATGAAGCACACTTTTTAAGCTTGTTTGCTGAGAAATTATTGCCTGAAAAAAGTGGGTGCTTCTTGCTTAGAACGGTAATTGAAAAATTTTGAAGGATGTTTTACCCTGAGCCAGTTGGTGTTTACAAAGAAGATTCGAATTTCTCCTACGGCTGAACAGAAACAAGTTCTATGGGACTTATCAGAGAAATGTCGTCTAATCTACAACTTCGCTTTAGCTGAGCGAAAACAAAATAGGGAATTGAATCGTTTGAAGCCACAGGAAAAGCGAACATATATCACGTATACAAAACAGCAAAATGATCTTCCTAAGGTCAAGGAAAAATATCCTGAATATGCTTGGGTCTTTTCTAAAGTTCTACAAATGACTTTCCGACATCTTGAAAGGGGAGCTATAACAAGATTTCTTGGATGGCTTACATCGACAAACAGCCCTCCCCCAGTCTCACGGGGGAGTGGACTCGATGGGAGCCCCTATTGAATTCAGGGGCAATTCACGCTTGTAGGAAGGCCGAATTTCTAGAAAAAGAAGGGTTCTCTAATGTCAACAACTCCCAACTCGTCATTCAAACCGTTTCGAAAATTGGCTGAAACCTCTGAGGCAATAATGAGAACCACAAAACGCCTCGAAAAAATGGATTTGGCTGGAAGTTTCCTATCCAAGCTTTCTTTTAGTGAAATCGAAGCTGCAGCTCTGCTGTTAATTGGACGACCATTTCCACGGACGAGCCAACGGGCCCTAGCACTGGATTGGAAGGCCCTAAATCAGATTCTCAATGAGCTGCTCAATCCTTCTCCAGAACTGGTGCATTCACTCTTTGCACAATCCGGTGATATTGGTGAAGTTGTTCATCAACTATTTATGCAATCTAAAACCGTTCGGCAATCCACACTGTTTTCGTCAGCTTTAACCATCTCAGATGTGTACACTACCTTCATCGATATCGCGGATGCGCAAGGACCAGGTTCAAGGAAACGAAAAACTGGATTGTTACGGGCATTATTTACGAGGGCAACTCCACTCGAAGCTAAATATATCGCAAAACTCCTTGTCGGTGATCAACGTATCGGATTCAGTGAAGGGATGCTTGAAAGCAGTATTGCTCGAACACTCAATTTACCTTTAGAACTCGTTCGGCGTGCTAATATGCTAACTGGTAATATTGGTGAGGTAACACGACTTTCGTATTATAAAGGCGTGGAGGGCCTCCAAGAGGTGCAATTACAGGCATTTACCCCCCTATTACCAATGCTAGCCACACAAGCAGAGGATGTAGATGATGCATTACAGATTCATGATGGGACATCCGCTTTCGAAATGAAACTGGATGGCGCTCGGGTTCAAATCCATCTTCAACGGCAAAATAACCAATCAAAGATTAAGATATTCAGTCGTCGACTCACAGATGTCACTGTCAGTTTGCCTGATATCGTGGAGATAATTAACCAAGAGATAGCAGTGAAGAGTTGTATCCTTGAAGGAGAAGTGCTTGCTGAAGGTTCTGATGGTCGTCCTTATCCTTTCCAACATCTTATGCGACGGTTTAGGCGACTCCGAAATGTCGAGGAAATGATTAGTGAGATTCCGGTTACCCTTTACCTGTTTGATGTACTTATGCAAGATAATGAAGTCCTTATTGATATGCCATATGATAGTAGACGACAACGGCTAACCGCTCTTTGTGGCTCTATTTCATTAGTAGAACAATTGGTCACATCTGATTCAGATGCCGCAAAGGCGTTTTTTGCTAAAGCAATTGAGGCGGGCCATGAAGGACTCGTGGCAAAACGTTTGGATAGCCCTTATCAACCTGGAACACGGGGAAAGGCATGGTTGAAGGTTAAGCAAACCATGGAAAACCTTGATCTGGTGATTATTGCAGCTGAATGGGGAACTGGTCGTCGCCACAAATGGCTTAGTGATTATCATCTGGCTGCTCAAGATCCCGAAACTGGTGTGTATCATATGCTAGGGAAAACGTTCAAGGGGCTAACAGATGCAGAATTTAAAGAAATCACCAAGCGATTACTCGAACTCAAAATCGAACAACGAGGTGGAATTGTTACCGTGCAACCTCGCATTGTTGTAGAAGTTGAATATGATGAAATTCAACGCAGTCCTACTTACAAATCTGGGATGGCACTACGATTTGCTCGGATCAAACACCTACGCTTTGACAAGGATCCACAAGAAGCAGACACGATTCAACGAGTCGAAGAGCTATACAAGACACAGTTCAAACGAAAAGCCTCAACAGAACGAGTTGGACGCACATAGCGGCATTGGGCTCTTAGCGTCGGAGACGAATCTCATTTGAAGCAGATATCCATCGTGGTGCTAGGGTTTGGTTGAATAAGGCAATGTAACTTGCTTGATCACTAACAACAGCAACAATTTCCCCTTGATTACCATATGTTGGGGCAATCAGAACCTCTTCACCGTCACGTGAACCACCATAGAATTCCATATTCGGATTGTTCCAAATTCGGATATTACCCTGCTGAAGAAGCTTTTGAGCACTAGCTTGCTGTTTTTCACCATCTAACGTAGTAATAATGTGGACGCGGTTTTGAGGTTGGATTTTACTTAGTTCAGTGACTGGCACTTCATCAAACGAAGGATAGACCAATGTAATGGTTTCGTCGACTCGTCTAAACATATCCAAGAGGTGATTCTGAATGCCCTCACAGGTGACGATGCGCCAGGTCCGTTCAGCTTCTGCAGGTTCCATTTTTGTCAACGTGTCCCAAAGGCCGATAAGAATTTCTTCTGTTTCTCCTGCTTGTGTTCGTAGACGATTCAAGGTTGGTTCAGTCTGGGCTGAGAAGAGTTGTAAAGTATTCACCGCGGTGGTTTCTGCAGTCTTGGCTCTTGCAGTGATTTCCTTTGCTAAAGTCTGATATTCAGTTTTCAGTGTTTGGCGTTCTTTACTCAGAGTACGGCTAATTCGTCTTCCGGTTTGTTGGGTCTGAGTTACAAGGCCCTCTTTTGCATTGTCTAGAACCTGAGTGATGGCTTCAAACATGGTTGTGCTTTTTTGTTGAAGATCATTTAGGGCAGTAGCTTTGAAATTTTGTAAGCTATCTGTTGTCCGTCGAATGCTATCTTGGTTGGCTCGGGTCAATCGGCTTTCAGTTAAATTAATTGTCTTTGTTTGGCTTTGCAAGGCGGTTTCCACTTCTTGGCTGATTTGAGTTTGGAAAGTCTGCCTAGCTTCCTCAATTGCTCCAGTGGTATCCAAGAAGAGCTTGCTTAGTTCAGTGTCAGAATTGGTCAATAAAGTAGTTAGTGATTCTAAAAGCTGGTCGGTGGACCCTAACAGTTTGTCGCATGCTGTAGACAGATTTTCTTCAAAACGTGAGCTAATAATTTGCGTTTTGGTCTTTAGTTCGTTTAGTTGTACTTCGTATGTCTGATCGTTCTCCGAAAGGAGTTCATTAAGCGTACTCTTTATTGTTGTTGTGAGTTCAACTTGGTTCTGGTCAAGAAACTCCTTTCCTTCTTCTGTTATCTGCGTTAAATTGTCTAGGAGCTGTGTTTGGCCTTCCCGTGATTGTTCGATAAGTGATTTAAATGTGGAAGTGGTGTTTGTGCTAAGGGTCGTATGTTGGTTTTGTATTGCTTCAAGCAGGTTTTCTTTGCATGAGTCGATTTGTGCATTTAATTCCGTATCAATGGTTTTACTAGTCTCTCCAATCTTCTCTACTAATTTTGAGATGGTTGACTGTAACTGGATTAGTTCCTGTTCTAATATTGTCACATAATCATCAGTTTCCTGTGATAACGTGACAGAAAATCCTTCTAATAGTTGATTAATCGCCGCTCTTTGCTCTTCTATTCTAGCATTGTAGGTATTCCCGATTGTCTCGATGATATTCCGCGCTTTTGGTATCTGTGTCTGTGAGAAGTTTTCTAATTGTTCTTGGATACGACCTACCGTTTGAATTTGGGTGGTACCTTGTTCATGGATAAGATCTTGGATGGTGTTCTTCAAATCATTGACGCGACCTTCTTGGGTTTGTAATTCGTTTCGAATTGTTTCAACAAAAGAATCTGCTCCCTCTCGAATAGCTGTTAGATTCAAGTCTGTAGTATTCTCGATTTCACTTGACATAGTGGCGATTTTCTCATTAGTTGCCGATCGTTGTGCAGCGATATCTGTTCCTGCTGTTTCGAAGAGCACTTGGGTTTCTTGAAGCTGAGCGAGACAATCTTCTCGCATTTCAGAAAAGCCTTGAGTGACTTGTTCCTTTATTGTGTTTTTTTCTCGGTCGAAGATCTGTATGGTTGTTGTTAAGAGATTGGCTGTAACATCAACGAAATTTGAGAGACTTGCATTTAGATTCACCGTTGCTTGATCGATTGCTGTTCCACAGGCGGTGTTGAGAGCAGTGAGGTTGGCCACTACTGAAGATGAAAATTCGTCGATGAATTTTGTAAGAGGTAACCAGTACTTTTCAACATATTCTCGAGTATCTGAATCAAATCTTCTTAGCTTTTCGCCGAGATTTGATTCAAAGTTCGTAATAGATTCGCTGATTAGGGGATTTTGGGTTGCTGAAGCTTCTCGAATCTTTGGTTGAAGTTGACTGCGGAGTTGTTTCTCAAGTGTAGTTTGAAAGGCTGCTTCTGCTTGCACTTCCATTGATATCTGCTCGTTCGTCATTTTTGTTCGATAAGTTTCAATGACCTCTTTTCCGCTGGATTTCAGGAGGGTCGTTAATTGAGGTTTCAAAATTTTCGCGCAATTAGTTTGTAAAAATCGTTTTAGGTGTGATTGAAATTCATTGGTTATCTCTTTCGTATTGGTCAAGTGTTGCCGTTTTAGTGCTGACTGGTAATCAACAAGGATGGCGAGGAGGTTCGATAGCTGGTTATCTAACTGAGGCTGAGCGGTTTCAGCAAAGATAGTTTCAGGCAATTCCTCAAGGCGAGTCAAACTTGATTCGAAAATTCCAGTAATCTGCTCATCACGGTTTGTTTGTTTTTCAAGTTGGGTCCTGAAAGATTGGAAAATGGTTTGCAGTTCTTTTGCAAACTTATCGCGTTTAGTCTTTGTCACCTTCGCTAAGGTGGTTTTGGAAAGAGCTTTGATTTTTTCATATGTTGCTTGGACAATTTTGCTAATTTGTTTTTCGCGTCTAGTTTGGCGACTGATTTTTGTTTTACAATCACGAATAATTGGTTTCAGTTGGGCTTGAATTGCGTCAGCAGTCACTTTATTGGATTTAGCAATTCCTTGACCCAGACTTTCTATAAATTCGTCCTGGGCTAGCGTTAAGGCGGTCTCTGACAATTGGTCTTGGTGTGTTTGTTGTGTAGATAGAAATTCTTGATAACTATTTGAAATATCATCCAACTCTTTCGCAAGAGATTGTGTGATAATTGAATTTAAGGCTTCGAGAGTGGTTTCAGATAATTGATTTGGTATCTCCGCTTCTGTGGCTTCTTCGATTAGTTTGAGAGCTCCTTTTACCTTTTTTTCTAGTGTTGTTTGATATTCCTTCAGTGCTGAGAGGGCGATTATTGGAATCTCGTCTGCTAGAATTTTGTATAGGCCAGTAGCAACTGTTTGATCTCTTTTTTCAAGTTTGGTTGTGAGTGAACGAATAGCCTTCGAAATGGCGTTATCTCGCAGTTCTTGCCGCTCGGCAACAGTTGGTTGATAGCTGCTAATAGCGGTTTCAATACTGAGATTTTGCTCAACTTGCATTTTTTCTGTTGTACTTTCAATTCCTTCAGAATATTGTCGCATGATTTTTTCAAGTGTGGCTAATTCGTTTCGAAGTTCGGCTTCGGTTTCTCCATTGATTTTCTTCATGGCGGCTTGAAATGAGCGGATTTGCTTTTCAACGAGGGTTTGAGTCTTCGTGACTTGGGCTAGATTCTCTTGAGTTGATTTCTTGATGGTTGATTGTGCCTGCCTTAGTCGTGTCCTGGCATAATCACTTAACTGCTTTTCAGTAGTCTCTAGAGCTTTATTTGCTGATGTGCTCTCTGAACTCAAGAGTTTCTGAATTTGTTTACTTAGTGTTCGGTTTTGTTGTTCCTGCAATTCCACTTTTGTTTGGAAATCTGAAAGAAAGGCTTCGGCTGTTTTTTGGATGGTTCTCAAGCGTCGTTTTAACCGACGTCCGACTTGATCTGCAATTGACTTGAAGTTTTCAGAGAGGTTAGATTGTTGGGTTTTGCTTTCTTTTATCAAAGCTTGTAGTTGGTTCTGAACCTCAAGAAGCTGGGCAAGATAGCTATCTCGTATTTCAATCCCAATTGCTTGACTGCTACTTTCGAGAAGTTTATCTTGTTCGGTCCTTACTTGCTCCATCAAGCTAGCGGTTGAAGTTTTTATTTTCGTAAGTTGTGCGAAATCAAGAGAGGAGGGAGGCCATGGCGTGACAGTGGCTTCAGTTTCCTTATGTAGCCGTCGGAGTTCAAGACTACTGTGATTATGAGTCTTTTTCAAATCATGAAATAGGGTTTCAATACTTTGCAGAGCTGCATTACGATTAGATTTGATTGTAGACTCGATTGTTGTAACAGCTTTATTCTTCTGTTGACCTAAACGACGACTTTCCAATCGAGTGGCTTTATTCAATTCCGCTAGTAGATCATCTAATGCTTGTACTCGTTGTGTCCATGTATCTCGAACTTGTGTGGTAAGAGCTTGTGAGTGCTTTGTTAATACTTGTGTGTTTTCTCTTTGTAAGACGTCCAGCACTTGCTGTAATTCTTGAGTGTAGGATTCAAGGGTGGTAATATAGCTTGATACGGTTTCTTCGGTTAATTCTGATATTCCCTCTTTTTGTGAGGTGATTTCAGATGTAATGGCTTTGATTCCCGAGTCGACATTTCGATGAAATAGATTATTTGCATCTTCAAAATGGGATTTTACCTGATGAGATAGGTCGTCGGATTGTGCAATCAGTTGATCAGCAGTTGCACTTATCCATTGTTTCGTTTCTTCTTGATGAGCACTCATTGCCTGTGTAGCGTCTTCTAAAGCAAGTTTTTGGGTATCTTCAAGGTGCGATATTCCTTCTTGAATGAGGTTATCGAGTGATTGCTGACTTTGCATGCTTTGATTAGTAATTTCAGTTTCACTCGAAGAAGATAGATTGTCCAAGGATTTTTGGAGGTTTTCTGCCACATTATTTAAAACAATATTTGTGGCCATTGCAGCTTCATTTAACGCAATTCCTTGTCTCTCATTCAAGTTTTCGAGTGCATTTCGGGTTTGACGCGTCATTGATTGAAGTTCATTATGTATTTCACTTAATGTCTGAGTTTGTAATTTTTGTAATTCTTTCCACGATTTTTCAGTATCTTTTGTGAAAGCTTGTACTTCGTCCGCTAATTCTTTATAAGGAGCAAAAGCGCGATACCGCGTAACGACACCGGGTAAGGATTTAATGAGTTGTTTTTTCTCAAGGGCATCAATTACAGTTGTTGCTTTGACCATAGGAATTCCTGAATAGTTGCTAACCTCATCAGCTGTCAGCTGTCCCATTACTAGCAAACTTGTATAGGCTCGACTTTCAGATTCGGTAAGCTTAAACCGGCTTTGCAAAGCGGTTAATAATTCAGCTGAAATATTAATTGGGGTAGCACATTGAGCAGCCCTGTCTTGTTTGGGTGCCACCACTGGGGTTTTTGTTGTATCTTCCTTTGGTGTCAATTTCTTTCACCTATTTTCCTTACTGGTGTCTAACGTAGGGGTGGAGTATCCTTTCTTTTTGCGACAATATGTGATTCTCTTTCCCCGCTATAAGGGTGACGCGCTAAAAACCGAACGCAATTAGATTTTCTCTTTAAGAACTTGTTCTTGAGCCGCGAGTATTCCTGATCCAATCGGAAATTCGAAGCCCATCCGTTTGAGCACAATTTCGATGACTGCCAAGGTCGCTAGGACGTCTCGTTCGGTGCAAATATTCATGTGGTTAGTCCGCCAAATCTTCCCTTTTACTGGGCCTTGTCCGCCCGCTATCAGGATGCCGAGATTTTGTACTTGTTTTCGAAATTCCTTGTCAGCTATTCCCGATGGATATTTCACTGCTGTTACAGTATTCGAGTAATAGGCAGGATCTGCCAGCAAGTCTAGGCCCATCCCTAAGTATCCCGCACGTGTAATTCTTCCCAATCGGTGATGGCGTTCAACTCGGTTTTCAAATCCTTCTTCAAACATTATGGTGAGCGATTCATGGAGACCATACATTAGGCTAACAGCTGAGGTGAAGGGGGAGTCCCCAAATCCATCATATCGTTTCTTCGCTTTCATGAGATTCAAATAGAATGTGGGAGTTGGCGTTTTACGTTCCTCAATTTTTCGCCAAGCACGGTTTCCTACCCAAATCGCGGCTAATCCCGGAGGAACACCCAGACATTTTTGGCTCCCAGTCACAAGCATGTCAAAATTCCATTTGTCTGGATAGACATAATCTCCTCCAACAGAAGTAATGCCATCAACAATGAAGAGCCGGTCATAGTCGCGGACGATTTGTCCAATTTCCTTTGCTGGATTCAATATTCCCGTGGAAGTTTCATTGTGACACAGTGTCACAATCCGAATCGAAGCATCATTTGCTAATGCGTCACGAACCTTCTCTGGATCTACAGCTTGACCGTAAGTATATTCTTGAATAACGGGTTTTCCACTAAAAGCAGTGGTCAATTCTCCCCAGCGTTCACTAAATTTCCCATTAACAAGATTTAGGACTTTTTCACCAGGTTCTAGGGTATTTGCGATAGCGGCTTCCATAGCTGCCGTTCCTGAACCTGCAAATATCAGGACATCCTGCTCTGTTTGTAGCAACCGCTGTAGGAGTGCCACAGTTTCTTTGTAGGTGTTCTGATATTCGGGTGTTCGGTGACCATATAATATACGGGACATTGCCCGATATACACGTGGATGAACTGGCACAGGTCCAGGAATCATCAAATTAGTAAGCTCTTCATCATACATGTTAGTACAGCACCGAGAAGCTTTGTGCCTTTGCATCACGTTTTAGGTTAAAAGCCTTTCACATCACATTGCTGCAATGGTCATGCTGGGAAGTGGCGATATTTCATATAGGTTAACACTTCATAGAAGTACTTGCCTCCGAATACACCACTGGTCTTGAGTCCTCCTAAGTGGGGATAGTAATCATCAAAATG
>JBHLPI010000158.1:0-3437 GCA_048939595.1 Promethearchaeota archaeon
CTCCTAGAAACACAAAAGGAAAAGTTTCAAGTCACCGAAGTTCTTAGTGAAAATCGATACGAATTCTTTGCAGTACCCCATTCTTTAACGGGTATTGGTGGAAGTCTGTTTCGGGGTGCCGAACGCATTTTTAAGGGGGATGTGGGTAAAGCTCGAGATACCTATGATGTTCCTGGTCCCCAAGTTGCACGTCGTCTGCAAGAGGTTCAGACTCACATTAAACAAGGTTTTCTTTCCCTCCGGAAATTTGATAGTAAATTTGATCCAAAAACGATTCAACTTGAAGACTCAAAATTTAAAATTAAAGAGAAAATCAGTTTCATCATTAACTTCATCCCGAAGACTTAATACCGGAGTATTGGCTTTGGGATTTTGGGACATAAAAAAAGAAAGGGGAGGTAGCAGAGATACTGCTACCCGGATTTTCGCCGTCGGAGTAGTAAAACGATCACTATCACAACTATGATGATAATAACCAATGCAATGAGAACGTATATGAGCCAATCTGGAAGGATAAATGCAGGTGCAGGTGCATGTTCGTATTGAATAGTGACTCCATAAAGGTGAACACTTGCATCAACATGAGTAGTAGTTAGGTTGGCAGCCCATCGAAGATCAGAACCTGGATAGGTGAAGGTATGCTTTACACCAGGTGTAACAGATTCCCAATGGAGACCACCGTCAGCTGAAAGAGCAAAAGTAATACTGGTTCCCGTAGGAACATAGGCATTGAAAGTGAGTGTGGCGTTCTGAATAAGGTCTGTTGTATTCGCGATATTCAGTGAACGGACAATATTGGTACCTATTTGATAGGTGCCTGCAGCACTCTGGAAAAGATGTATTATGTCGAATGAGTCACGAGTTGCAGCGTATACATAATCCCCATGAATACAAATTTGACGGACATCAGTAACAGTTGGTGATACTCCAATATATTGAATTCCCTTGATGTTACGTGCATCGATAAGTGTCAAACCCTCTGTTTCATTGTTACTTAACATGTAAGGACCAAAGCCCCACGCAGAGACAGTGTTATTCCCATAAAGCCACCCACCGGGGGTTTGAAAGATTGGGCTAAATGGGTTTGTGACATTCCAGACAATAGGCCAGTTATAATCAGCTGTATATAGAACGTCTCCGTCAACATAGAGATCGTAGAAGAGTTGATTGGTCCACCCAATGCCTATTGGATTTGGTGCAGCTATGTTTCTAATATCAAAGATATAGATGGCACTTCCTACGCCACCAGTGGAATCAGCCACATAAACATGAGGACCTTGGGCGTGAATAGCAGTTGCATTTCCGATTGCCATATATGAACCAATTGGTGTTGCTGAGAAGGGATTAGAGACATTGAAAATCTGTAACCCAAAGGGACCTGCTGCAACATAAGCTACTCCACCGACTACATCAATATCAGTTGCCTGAGCACCACCCCAAGCATCAATCAGTACAGGATAAGTAGGATCTGAAACATCGTAGGTATAGACCCAATTTACGTAATCACAGACAAAAAGATATCTTCCCTCTATATCCAATTTTCGGAACCACACTGAACCAGGTAGAGATGTATGATTTAGGAGGATTGGGTTCGCAGGATCTTTCACATTGAAGATCATGAGTCCTGTGGCTCCAGTGGCAACATAGGCAATGCTTCCACTAACTTTGATATCCCAATAATCCCAACCACCTGTGAAGGTGCTAACTACTGGTAGTCCGGTCAATCCCATTCCAGTCCGATATGTGTAGACGCCATTATCAGTACCAACGACAAGAATGCCACCATAGAGATCAACATCCCAAGCAAACGGAGTGGCGATTTCTGCCACCAATTGAGGATGAGTAGGCAGGGAAACATCGATGATCGCTACTCCTCCAGCACCATTAGCAACAAAGAGTGTTGATCCTTGTAATGCCATTCGTCGGGCATTTCCGGTGGTATCGATACTTCCAAGGATTGCTGGGTTTGTCGGATCATGTACATCGATTATATGAATTCCAGCTGGACCATCTGCGAGATATGCAAGAGATCCATCTACAAGAACATCCGTTGCGTTACCAGGGGTATCAACAGAGCCAATTGATGGAGTAACTGCATAAGGCTGGCTGACATTTACTATGAAGAGTCCAAAAGTTCCATCAGCGATATATGCGAGTTGACCGACGACATCGAGACCCAAGGCTTCATCAAAAATGATTGTATTCGGAATGCGAACCGTATTGTAAGGATCTTCGACATCGAACATGACAAGACCACGCGAAATTGCCGAGTTAAAAGCAGTTCCGTAAAGGATGTTTCCACGGGCTTCAACATCAGTGACCGGTCCTTCAATGACATGGTTAGTGATGAATATGGTTCCACCGAAATCATAGGGATTACTAACATTGTAAATCCCTACCCAACCACCAAGGTAAGTTCCACCATTATAATAGACATCACCTTGGACATCACCGGTAAGAAATCCTCGTTGAGAATCCCTGTGACTCATGTATTCAATATTAGCTGGGTCGGTAATGTTGAAACAGTATAGGGTATTGAAAATGCTGGTCTGATTATTTGCAGTTGCATAGACTTTTCGTCCCTGAACTGCTACATCGACAATTTTGTTTGGTGTGCTATAGAAATCAAGTTGGGTTACAGCGAGTTGTCGTTGATTCGTAACAACTCCGGTTCCCCATCCTAGAGCCGTTGTGGCCACCGAATCTTCGAGGCTATCATTGGTGAAATCCTCTGTGTAATTGCTGACTGCCAGAGGAGCAAAGGCAACTCGCGGAGAGGCGTGGAGACCACCAGAACTAACCGCAACAATGTGTGCTGATGAGAACAGCACGACTGTTAAAGCTAACGCTAAAATTAGCTTAGAATTAGGTTTTTTCATTAAATTCCTCCCAAGCGGAGTACTCTTTACAGAATTAGCAAGCCTGTTAAAAAGCTATTTATAACCAAGATTGGTATCTAAGAAATTCTTGAAAACCTAAAAAGCAATGATTCCTCAGCTCTTTTTAATCATAGAAATGGATTCGAATCCTCTCATTTCTCTCACTTTCGTAAAAAAAGTACGCCTCCATTATTTTAAATAATAGTGTTAGTGTTCGAACAGAAACTTCTTTAGGTTGGATTTTCTAGCTCCACATAGGTGAAGGGAGCTGCGACCAAGACATTTTGCCATAGTCGTCTGTGTCTTATTTCTTGGCATCGTACTTGCGAACACAATAGTTGGTCAAGCGGAGACAATGCAAGCCGATGAAACAATTATTACGTATCAGCTTTCAGGGCAAATCACGGGCGTTACGACCATTACGATTCAGGAATTATTATCCCTCGCTGAGAATAGGAATGCACGGCTGGTTGTCATTGAACTGAGTACCACGGGTGGTGAGTTGGGTGCTGTGAGTCAAATTATGCAATTATTTACGACATCTCCAGTTCCCATAAT
>JBHLPI010000159.1:0-3428 GCA_048939595.1 Promethearchaeota archaeon
ATGCTGAAATCCTTTGGTGGAATAATTGGTACAATGAGGCTCCATGGTGGGAAAAACCATGGAGGTGGCCACGTCTTGTATCTGAGGTGGGCTGGCGCTCAGCTGAAATAACAGCGCATTACGGCACAATCGGTACCTTGCTAGTAACCCGGGCAGCAGCGTGGGCCACTCTAGAAATCGCGAAGACGGGTTTGAAAATCGCCGAATCAATCGTAGTTATATCCGACCCATCGCTCGACCCACGGGTAGTTGCGCTTGCAGCGTCTCGTGCCGTTGCATGGACAACGTTGAAGGTCGCAGAAGCAGCAATCGTCGCCGCAAAGGCAGTCGTATCGGGATTCTCCTCTCTAACCCAATTCATCGTGGCGTGGGGATTGGGAGGGGCATTCAACATCACATCTGCCAGCTTTGAAGCTGATTTCAACAATGTGAAAGGTCACATAGTTACGCTCAGCGCCGACATCGTGTTCATAGGGATATCTAGGAATGTAACGTTTTCATTTAATTTTGATGATCCTATCTCGAGTGTTCAAAACCTTGGTTTGGAGATACTGAAAAACGCGGGGATAGATGCACCTCTTTGATATTCCCAGTTGCCGAAGAAGCAAGGGCAGTACTGCCGGAAGTTCCCACTGTTACCAGCGTTACCAGAGGGCTTGAACACTTCATAGAAAGGGGTGAGAGCTAGATGCAATACGAAATTCCAAGACTAAAAAAGAATACCAGGAGTGTTAGTCACTACCACTTAACACGTGTTAGGAAACACTTATGCCTTCTTTAATACGGTATATATCTGGGTAGGGCACGGCAACGACCGTGGGCCCAGCTGTGGAGAGCTTGAGCACCGAAGAATATGCTGCGAAAATTCGTGGCTATGTCCGCGAAGCGCGTAAAAAGAAAGCCCTTCAGGATTTTTACACAGCAGGTATGCTTTATCAGCGTGCAGCTAAACTTGCCCACAAGGCGAATCGATCTCCCAGGAAATACGAGTCACAGGCACTCGCGTGTTTTGAGATGCAGCTTCAGAGTAGTTTAGGGGATGAAGAGTTTTCGAAGGCAGCGGATACTTTGGAGAAAATCGCGAAAATGTATGAGGAGAGCGGGGACACTCAGCTCGCTACCGAGCTTCGTCTGCAGGCTAGTTACCTTCGCCTTCGGGGTATTGAAACCATGGTTTCATAGCTCTGATGTGAAACCGAAGCCTAATCTCCACTTCGTTCACCTATGACTACAATAAAAATAAGCACCAAACCAACAGCAACAAGGACATCACTGACTTGATGCAAAAACAAGGATTCAATTATAATTAATCCGAAAAGGGCTGTAAAGCAAGGGATTCCGGAACTAATACTAGAGCACTGAAGTTGTGATGTAAATGCAATATTCATGAAGAGTACGGCAAATCCCAGAGAAAAGAGCCCAATTAGTCCGAGGATGACCAGTACAGGAGTTTTACTTAACCAGTCTCGTAGGTGTGAGAACACTTGAAACCATTTCAGGTTATGGGTTTCTTGATCTGGAGTAGCTTGGGGGCTACGATGCAGGAGTAGGGTTAACCCCATGAGAATCATGCCAATAACGAAGAGGAAAATTCCTAGGTAATGCCAGAGGTCTGGAAATACTCGGAAATAAGGGAAAAGGGACCACTGGATAATAATCCGGTAACGTAAAGCAAAGATGGCCTCGTCGAGACAGATCCAGACCGCGAAACTAATGATGAAAAATGGAATGAATGCCAGAGAGTAGAAAATCCAATCGTATTTAATGGTCTGAAATCGTTGGAGCCTGTCACGCCAGGAAGATTGCTCTTGAGTTCCCATCACGTCAACCTCCCTTGTTGGGATAAGAGTCCCAAGACAACCTTAAAGGCGTTAATTGAGGTGATGATGAGGAGCCCATAGATTACAAAGAAGTTACCAATCGTATGAAGAGCGAGGGGTTGAATTTCAAAGGTCAAAAACACATAGATATTGGAAGGCAGGGTACCTTTCAAGAATTCGCCTTGATAAAGGAAGGCTTGGTGCATACAAAACCATACACCCATACTCGCGAGAACAAGGGCTAAGAACCCAATGATTTTAAACAAATCTGAATGGCACAAAAAATGGACCAGTCGACTTTGAAACCGATGGGAAGGAGCATCAGATTTCTCAGTCATAATTAAAGTAAGGGATATAGGCAGAAAGAAGAGCACTAGTCCGATAGAGGCTAACAGGATTCCAATATCATGTAATTGTGTTAGTGTGAATGCAGGAAGGATGACTATGAGCTCTGGAGGTAAATATTGGCCAAAATACAACTCCATGAAGGCTCTATCCAAAAAAGCTTCGACCCCAATAAAAACTAAAAGAAACGCGAAGATACTTAGCCCGATGAACACAGCCAATTCTTTCCGTTTAGCACGGAGCAGGTCTGGGGAAGAATTTGGTGACATTTTTGAGCCCCTGATTAGATTAATCCTTTAATTGATTCATTAATTAATCGATTTATGATTTTTTATGTGAGACCTCCAGAACAAATAGATTGAGCAAAATCTGGCCAATTAAGGTTGACACAAAGAATCTTAACTAGGCTATTTTCGTAAATAAGCACTTCAGCCTGTTTAGATTGAATGCGACAACCATCATGAAGAGTTGCCGTGACAATGAACTTCTCGAAGAAAAGATTACCTTCAACCATCATGATCACGGGCTTAAATGATATAGAGTTAAGATTTTGAAACCTCTACTTTAATCGACGATTGACTCCTTCGTAGCTAGAAAGTGTTATTCCGAGTAACTCAATAATACAACCTTTGTCGAAAAAGAGAATAATTTGGTCAACATCACCGGTTTTAATGGAATCGACAGATTCGTTTACAGCTTGAAGAATCGACGCGTTGGTTTGCATTATTTGCTTTCCCCATATTTGATCCAAATTTGTTTGCTTTATAATTGGTGATAACTTTTCTGAAACGTTTTGTGGTAAAGGTTCGAACATAAATTGAACTAAATTGCCAGAACTAATGCTACTGCTAAACCGAACATTGGTCGCACCTGGGATAGTTTAATCTTAAATCCTGCAGCCATTAATGCCCTTTTAGCATAAATTGGTCGACAATCCACCCATTGTGGAAATCTCCTGTGAATCCATTCGTACATCCTAACAATCGATGAAGGTTCCTCAGGCTTTACTAGAGAAACAATACTGATCCTCCCTCCAGATTTGAGAACCCGTTTGCACTCCCCAAGTAATCGCGGAATGTCAGGTGTGTCAAACAACTCAAGTGTGAAGCTCATAAACACTGCATCAAACTGCCTGTCTAATAGGGGAAGGGGTAAAGCATCACAACAATACAGGATTACACGGTCATTGAGTGAGGTTCGTGAGATTCGCCGACGGGTTACTGCGCACATCCGTTCGGCGATGTCAATACCGACAACTCCGCC
>JBHLPI010000013.1:0-36195 GCA_048939595.1 Promethearchaeota archaeon
TTCCAGCGTTCCTTGATGATTACGCGTTCATGATTTGGGGACTCCTCGAACTCTATGAAACCACCTTTGACCCTGTATACCTCGAAAAGGCGAACACCTTAAACAAAACACTTCTCGCTAATTTTTGGGATACGAAAAGTGGAGGTTTTTTCTTTACTGCCAACGAAGCTGAAACTCTTCTTGTTCGGAAGAAGGATGCCTATGATGGCGCAATTCCTTCCGGGAACTCCGTTGCTATGCTTAACTTGCTTCGGCTTGGTCGGATAACTGCATCCTCCGACTTAGAAGCTAAAGCAGCAAGGATAGGTCGAGCTTTTTCAGGGGATGTGCTGGGATCCCCCGCTGGATTCACCTTAATGATTAGTGCAGTAGATTTTGCTGTTGGTCCTGCATACGAGTTGGTCCTAGTAGGTAACCCAAAAGCGAAGGACACTCAAGAAATGGTAAAGGCTGTTACTGAACGGTTCATTCCAAACAAAGTAGTCTTAATGCTTCCTGAAGGTGAAGAAGAGCGAATAAAAAAACTCGCCTCCTTCACAAAAGACTATTCGAGCATCAATGGAAATGCAACTGCCTTTGTGTGCAGTAATCATCAATGCCAGCTACCGACCACAGATATTCAACAGATGCTGAGCTTCTTGAAAGAGCAATAACACGCCAATCAATTACTGGGTTTTCCCGCCTTGATACATAGAAAGGAGGGACGAGTCAGTACCCTATCATAATCTTCAGGATTTACTTTCCGGAATTCTTCTAGCGGTCTTGTTTCAAGAACTTTCAAAATTCGAAAACCCGCTTCAAGAAGTGGTTCAAAAAACGCAGAAAGAGATCTGTGGTAAAAAGGCATGATTGTTGGTTTGCCAAAACCGGTCCAAAGCCATTCGACTCGTCGTGTTTCGAAGTAATCCTTTCGTTCACGCATAGTCGATGGGTTACAGGGATGAATGGTAGAAAAGATCAGTTCACCACCTGGCCGAAGAATGCGATAAAATTCCTTTAAAGTTGCATGCCAGTCCAGAATGTAGCCCATAACAAGCGAGGAGAATATTAGATCAAACATTTCCTCTTTAAAAAAAGGGAGAGGTTGATTCAAATCCACTTCACGAATATCAGCTGTGTTTCCAAGCCGTTCTTGGGTAATCTCAAGCATCTTTGGACTAACATCAACGGCTACAACCTTCGCCCCATGCTTGATGAGGTATTCAGCGTTATGCCCTGGACCACACCCAGCATCCAAGACATAAAGTCCATCGACATCAGGTAGCAGAGATAATATTGCTGGGCGCTCAAGGTACGCATTGTAATCCTTGGTGAGAACCCTTTCACTATATTCTCTTGCCATTGAGTTGTACGCATCCATGGCAATTAACTTGTTTTTCTCGTCCTTTGTCATCGAATCTCACCCAGCAAGGAGCATATTACGAGCGCTCAAGAATATATCGGAATCTTATGCAGAATCTTGTTAGCTTTCGTCTTCCAAGACCCAACCGCTTTTAATCCGCAAGAACCGTCAGTTGCATCAAACCTGATTTTGTTCTTCAATGAATGATGACATGAATTAATATTTAATGGCAACTGGAAATACTCTCAAAGTATCTGATAATTATTCGAAGTAGGTGAACCCGAATGGGTAAAGCTCTCAAAAAGAAATTAGACTTGGATTTTGATCAGGCTGTAAAGCATGTTGAAGCAATTGCAAAAGAAGAAGGGTTCTCTGTCCTAATGGTAAAAGCCATACATAATATTTTCAAAGAAAACTTAGGCGTTGAAGGTTACCCCCGTTATACCATGATTTGTGTTTGTGGTGCTAAATTAGCCAAGGCAGCATTAGATGTGTCCAAAAATGTTGGACTGCTATTCCCTTGTAGTTTTGTCGTGTATGAAGAAGCAGGGGAGGTTTTTGTTGCACATGTTTCGATTATGAAAATGGCACCCGAAGTTGGACTCGCATCTGCTAAAGATATGAAGCCAGTAATTGAGATGGCAGGTGAAATAGTTGGTCGTGCGTGGTCAAGATTTTAATCAATCCTGTTATGTGATGTTGATTTTTCAATAAACACAGTCACAATTGCTTTCAGTCCCCAAGTTGAAAGTTTTCAGGATACCCTGTGTAGGAGTTTTGCAATCATCTTAGTTCATTTATGGTCTATATCATGAACTTTGGTCTTCCTGGTGCCTTTGTATCAAACTCACCTTTGTTTGCAGTCAAGTGCCTGTAAATGCAAATTAATGAGAATGCTGATGAGATATTATAGCCCGTGTCATCATGCTGTTGACTTTTAATTGGTGAATTCCACGCAGCCTTTGAAGTTCCGTCGCCAACTGCTTCATGGTGGCCGCAAGTCCTTTTAAAACAATAACTAACAAGCAATTGTGTGTATCCAAATGAATGTGTGTTGCGGATGTAATTAGGTTAGTGTATTGATGTTGAATTCGGGTCAATTCGCTTTCAAGACCGGAAACATCATGATCATAAATGATTGTAATCGTTCCCGCTGCACTTGCATCAGGGTCTTGTTCCCAGCGATACTCCGAAATGAAATCCCGCATCGCTTGTTGAATTGCTTTAGAGCGATCATAACCAATATTTGAGGTTATCTGATCAAACTCCTCTAACAAATTCTGGGGAAGCGAGATACTGATTCTGGTAACACGGGACCTGGTCATTAGCTATCACTTCTTTTGGTTAATCTATTTCTATGAAAAACTGCTGCTATTTATAAAATAATAGTATTACTTTGTTTATTGAAGGTATTACTCCTTGAGCTGTTTTGTCGAAAATCGAGCTGCAATTCATCTTTGAGAACTACATCTATTACAAGTCATAAGAGCTCAGTTAGATTTATATAAATAGTATTACGAATTAACAAAAAAGTATTACCATTGTGTGTGAAGTAGCATGCATATCCCTGACGGGTTTCTTACGATCATCATTTGCGCTATTATGTGGGCTATCGCCATCAGCTTTTTAGCGATTGCATTTTGGCGTCTTAGAAGAGATTTGAATGAGAAGCAAATCCCGCTAATGGCAATTTTAACAGCTATGTTTTTCGCAGCCCAAATGATGAACTACCCAATTATTGGTGGAACAACCGCCCACCTATTGGGGGGACCGATTCTTGCTATTACGCTCGGACCCTATGCTGCCCTAGTTTCAATCACAGTCATATTAGTGATTCAGGCATTCTTCTTTGGTGATGGCGGAATTCTTACGCTAGGGGCCAATATAGTCAACATGGGTATTGTTGGTGTTTTCATTCCATGGATTGTCTTCATTTTGATTTATCGGCTGTCATCTAGCCGTTATGGCATGATTATTGGTGGATTCATATCAGCGTTTTGTGGCGATCTGACTGCAGCAGTCTCAGCAGGAATTATGCTTGGATTATCATATCCCTTATTTCCGTATTCAATGTTTATAGCAACGATTGTAATGAGCATCCACCACTCCGTTATAGGTGTCATTGAAGGCTTTGCTACTGTAATTATTTTATTAGTCATCTCTGGAGTGCGTCCCGATCTCCTTGCAATTGAGCGGGTGGTCCCATCCATCACGGGAGATTGGTCTCCCAAATTTCTGGAGGTAATTTGAGGTGGAACAGAAGTATAAGCTAATACTTGGTGGATTTATTGTTGCTGTCGTATTCGTAGTTATTGGTGTCCTTTGGCTGGGCTTCGCTAATGAAACTCTTGATCTTATTGCTGAGCTGTTTGGTGCTCCTGAGTGGGAACTGTGGATTCCTCCCTTCCCTGACTATGAAATCCCAGGACTTGAAGGGGTTATGTTGTCAAACTTCTTGCTGGGTATTGTCTTCGTCGCGATCATCTGTTTTATTACATTTGGGCTCATGTGGATACTAGTGCGCTTAAGATCTCACGAATAATACTTATGTTACTCAAGGAATAGATGATCCGTGTTTAAAGAGTTGTTGAAGGTTCTTGGTGAGAGCCTTAATGTCGAAAAGTATGCAAGTCGTAGCGGTGTGCTTCAACACATCGATCCACGCGTCAAACTCGTTGGATTCACTTGTTTAATCGTCTTTGCCGTGCTTATGCAAAATCTTCTACAGTTTGCGATTTTACTAATAGTTCTTACATTACTTAGCATAGTTTCTCGGATTCCTCTCCGAGCCTTTTTTGGTCGTCAACTTATGGTCGTGTTCTTTTCGCTAGTAATTGTGATTCCCTTACCTTTTATCACCCCAGGAACTCTCATCTTTGTTATGCCCTTCGGACCATGGTTAATAGCGGTAAGCTTGGAAGGCCTTTATCGGGCATCTGTTTTTGGTATGCGAATATGGGTTTGTGTTGCTGCTTTAGGTCTACTAACTTTATCAACTAGATTTCCTGTACTGCTTCATGGGATGCAGCGGCTTCGATTACCTAGCTTGTTCATTTCATTAACTGCTTTAACTTATCGTTACATTTTCCTCTTTACCGATGAAGCCTACCGAATGGGACTTGCACGGGAAGCACGAATGGTTAGAAAAGAACGAATTGCCCGCCCCCGAACCTGGCGTATAATTTCAAGCATGATTGGTACTTTGTTCATTCGTGCATATGAGCGAGGAGAAAAAGTATATCAGACAATGTTAGCGCGGGGATTCACAGGAGAGTTTCATTTATTATCGCAAATTAGAATGGGTTTCAAGGATTATTGCTTTACCGTCAGCTTACTAGCCGTAATTGTACTTACCTATATTGCGCCTTTCCTTTTGCCTGTTACATTGTTAGGAGGTTGGTTTTAGAGATGGTTCATTGTGCAGTAGATATGAAGAAGATTAAATATCGATATCCGGATGGATATATTGCTCTTGAAGACATTAATTTTCAAGTTGGCCTACATGAACGAGCAGTTATACTTGGAGCAAATGGAGCTGGAAAGTCTACACTACTTTCAGTGATGTGCGGAATCATTGAAGCTAATGAGGGCACAATTAGCATTCTCAGTAAAGAGCTTACTTCAAAAAACGTCAATGAATTTCGTGCAACGATTGGGTTAGTGTTTCAGGAACCAGATAATCAGCTTTTTATGCCCACCTTATGGGAAGATGTGGCTTTTGGTCCATTAAATATGGGGCTTTCTGAAGATGAGGTTATAACACGTGTTGATGATGCGCTGCAAGTTGTAGGGCTTTCACATTTGAAAGAGAAGCCACCACATCACCTCAGTGTGGGTGAAAAGAAACGAGCAGCCATAGCAACAGTCTTGGCAATGCGTCCGAGAATCCTTGTGTTTGATGAACCAACAGCACATATGGATCCGAAAAGTCGCAATGAGTTTGCTAAATTCCTCTCGAAACTTCACTCTGAGGGTGATTTAACAATTATTACTGCTTCACATGATGTGAATATTGTACCACAAATTGCAGAACGTGCGTACGTGCTCAGTAACGGAAGATTCATTGGAGCAGGATCTGTCTCCGAAATTTTCTCCAATACAACTATGTTGAATCAAGCCAATCTTGAACCACCAATAATTGCCCAACTATTTCAAGAGACTCAAATATTAAGTGATAAAACCGATGCATTTGCACTCCCAATGACATTAACTGAAGCAATTTCTATTCTTAGAAATATACGAATTTCACGCAAATAAGAAGCCTTAAGAAAACTAGTCAAAACAGCTTTGAGTATTACATAGACTCTTTTGTTAAAAAGAGAGTTAACGACATTATCTAATGCTTGTTTTCCAAAGATCGAGCATTAGTGTGTGTATCTAACAATCGTTAGGAATTCCCATTGGGTTAACGACGAGATATTGGAAGCCGTGTTCTTCTGGATCCTTAATGAGCTTGTTAAGGAGAGAGCCACAGTATGGACATCTCTCAACATTTTGGGGTACCTTCTTTTCACAAGCGGGACAGTGAATCATGTCGAACACCCATAAGTAAGGCAGTCACTTCATCCCTAAAAACTTCGGTGAACCAAGCGAAATTGAAAATCGTCTGTCAAATTAGAAAACGCATGGACATGCGTTTTGCTAGATTCCGAGATAGTCACCATAAATAAATTGATGTTTAAACCATGCTACGATGGCCACCATGGTTTGTTCAAAGGCAACGGGATTAGTGAGGTTATGATCAGCCCCAGGGATTATAACCAGTTCTTTAGGTTCATTAGCAACCTCGAAAAGCCGTTTTACCCCTGCAAGATCAATTCCTTTATCGGCATCTCCGGTGATGATGAACAAGGGGCAGGTTAGTTTTTGGATTGCATTCATGGCATTATATATCTTAGCTTCTTGAATCATATGGTCGATGATTCCGGCTCGAAAAACCGAGTCTGTAAGACCATGCATTATATCGGGGGAGGTTCGTAGCAGTTCTTCTATCGCTGCGGGAACCATGGTGGATTGGGCAAAGGCGAATGGATCATAAACTGGTGCTCGTAGCACTACCGCAGTAATGAAAGGATTATCTATTGCTTCTATTATTGCGACGGTAGCGCCATAACTCGCAGTGTAGATTCCAAGCCATTCTGGTGAAATATACCCAGATGCAATGAAGTGTTTCAATGCAGCATGAGCGTCCTTTATTTCTCCTGCTAAACTGAAATAACCATCGCTGGACCGAAAACCCCTGAAGTCAAAGGTTAGCACAGCGAAACCTGCTTTGGCTAACCTTGTGGCGATTCCGCTAACCTGATCAGAGGAGCCAGGTAATCCATGAAATTTTAAGATACCAGGAAATGCACCTTCACCCTCTGGAATAACAAAATTTCCCCGAACTGTTTCTCCTTCTGAAGAGAATTCAGTCGGGATAATACGTATTGACATAGCATGATCTCCATTATTTTACATTACTTCTTGTTAAAAACGGTTGTGAGCTCAGAGAATGTGTTTGAACATCGTTACTTTCGAATACGGTAGAAAGTTATTGCTGTTAAAACAGCTGCGGGTTCTGCGAAGATTAACAAGAGCAAAGAAGTATTTCCCTCATAGACATACATGAGATAATACGGGGCTACGGTAGTGGTTATTAAGAAGGGAATGAAGAACAAAATAATCCCATTAGCCAGAATGAGAAAAAGTACACTTGCAGCAATGACAAGGGGTTGTCCTGGGACGTATTGACGTGTTCGAATGAACACTACGGCCCATCCGATGAAGGTCAATGCCCAGAGTATATAACCTGAAATTGATGAGAATAAATAGAGAGAGTAGAGTGGCCCCAGTGTTATGTCCCAAGGATTGGAGCCTTGTGAAGCAACTAAGGGATTAGTGAGGAGAAACTCCGAGAGAACGAGTGGCCACCCAGACAGCAAAGAAAACAGGGTAACGCTCAAGGCGACTATTGAGTCATAGTAGCGATAATAGCTAAACAGGGCGATTCCTGTGAAACTTATGGCTAGTGCAATTAAGATGAATGCCAAGGTTTGAAATGGATTAGTCAAAAGCATGGAATATGGATTTGTCACCAAAGTTTTCTGGAAGAAGAGTAAGAAGAAACCTGTGATGAATACCCACATTGCGAAAATGCCTACAATCAAAAGATGTCGTGTCAGTGGTGTAAGAAACCCAAGTGGTACTTGTGGTGCTCCCATTGCAGCAATGTGGGTATCCTGTGGAGGACGGTACCGTCCGGCATCAAGACATGGTAAGCAATAGAAGATACCACCTATACGTTGATGGCATTGGGAACAGACGCCGCTACCACAGGAATGGCAGATTCCAATGGCATCGCGGTCAGGATGAGTGGCACACTTCACAGCACTCCGCTCCGACCCCCCATGTACGATGCCAATTTATATTCCTAATGGTAGTAGCACCGTCAACGAATGAGAATTAGCAAAGAGTTTTGTGCCGAGACTTCGCCTAAACGAATCGGAGTGAACCTCATGAGCGATTTGAATGACGTGTCCGTATTAATTGGTGGCGAAGCTGGAGCAGGTATTTCTGCGGCAGGAGTTTCACTAAGCAAGGTGTTCATGCATGGAGGACTCCACGTCTTTGGCACCATTGATTACCCCTCATTGATTCGAGGAGGTCATAACTTCTATATGATTCGAGCAAGCCAGGACCCAGTTTACACACAATGGGATAATCACGACCTTCTTGTTGCATTAGATGTAAACACAATACAGAGACATCTGAAATCCCTCAAGCCGGATGGTGGTATTATTTACGATGGTGATGAGATCCCTGCGGAAAGTCCTGAGCTGCCAGAAGATGTCAAGAACCTCTTTCCCATTCCTCTCTCCACTATCGTAAAAGAAGTTCAAGGACGCGACGTGGTTCGCAACACCATCGCCTTAGGAGCCGTTTTGGGGATTCTAGGATTCAACATTGAAATCCTTGAAAACATCCTTCGAGAGACCTTCGGACAAAAGGGTGACAAAGTTGTCACTATGAATGTGAAAGCCACTCGGGCAGGATACGATTATGCAGTTACCCATTATGCGAAGAAACTCTCTCATCAACTTACACCGGCTAAGAAAATTCGAAAAGACCAGATTTTTCTGAATGGTAATGAAGCAGTTGCCCTAGGCGCTATTGCGGCCAACTGCCAATTCTACGCTGCGTATCCCATGACACCTGCCTCTGGGTTATTACACTTTCTTATCGCTCAAGCTGAAAGATTCAACATGATAACTATTCAAGCAGAAAGTGAGATCGCGGCAATCAATATGGCAATAGGGGCCTCCTATGCCGGAGTTCGAGCTATGACCGGGACATCCGGTGGTGGATTCTGTTTAATGACAGAAGCCCTCAGCCTGGCTGCAATGACAGAAACGCCACTAGTAATTATGCTAGGTCAACGGACAGGGCCCAGCACCGGACTCCCAACGTACACTGCGCAGAGTGATCTCCAGTTTGCAATTCACGCGGCACATGGTGAGTTTCCTCGACTAGTGATTGCCCCCGGTGATGTGAATGAATGCTTTGACTTCACAATCGATGCCTTCAATCTCGCTGATGAGTTCCAAATCCCCGTCATCTTACTCACGGACAAACATCTTATCGAAAGTTCAGCATCCACCCAGCCTTTTAGTGTGGAAGGCGTGGAAATCAATCGAGGAAAACTGCTTCCTACGACTCCATACTCGGGTAAAGAACCATATTTCCGGCATAGACTGACTAGCGATGGGATTTCACCTCGTTTAATCCCAGGAACCCCAGGAGCTCTGACACACTCTGATTCCGCGGTCCATAAAGAGAGTGGTTTTCAAGGTGATGATTGTGCCATCGCAACTAAAATGGCAGACAAACGTTACCAGAAACTACCAACACTCCTCAAAGCCTTGAAGAAAAAGCCCCTCATTAAGATCTACGGCCCCCAAAAAGCAGAGGTCACACTCGTCGGTTGGGGTTCGACCAAAGGTGTGGCGTTGGAAGCGCTTCGCCTCTTGGAAACGGAAAACGTCAAGGCAAACTTCCTGCAAGTGATTTATCTCACACCGTTTCCAACGGAGGAAATCAAAGCCGCGTTAGCTGAACAGAATCCCATTCTGATAGAGGGAAACCAAACTGGCCAACTGGGAAATCTCATCAAGGAGCATACAGGAATCGAGATATCGCGACGGATACTCCGCTATGATGGAAGAGCCTTCAATCCCTTACAACTCACCCGTCGAATCAAGGAGAACCTCTAAAACACGATAATAGGATGGAAAGAAAATGGATAAACCAACTCGAGAAAGCATCAAAACCCAAGAGACTAATACCTGGTGCCCGGGATGTGGCAATTTCGGTGTTCTGCGATCATTACAGAATGCAATTGTTGATTTAGGTATTCCACAAGAGCAAGTCATGCTAGTAACTGGTATAGGCTGCCACGGAAAAATCTACAATTATGTAAACGTAAACGGATTTCATGGCATCCATGGGCGAGTTCTTCCCGTCATGACAGGCATCAAATTGGCACACCATGACCTTATCGTCATCGGGCATGCTGGTGATGGTGACCAATTTGATGAAGGCTTGGGCCATTTTCCTCATGCCGCTCGACGTAATATCGATGTCAAGTTATTTACTCACAACAATAAAGTCTATGGTTTAACCACGGGGCAGACGTCACCAACCAGCATCAAAGGATATGTGAGTAAGACCACACCACATGGCGCCTTCCCGCCACGAATCGAACCTTTACAAATTGCTTTAGCCAGCAAGGCGAGCTTTGTAGCCCGAGGATGGGTCGGTGATATAGAGCACCTCAAGGAACTCATGAAAACAGCTATCCAACACAAAGGCTTCGCACTCGTGGACATGCTTCAAGTCTGCTTCACATTTAATAAAGTGCAAGATTACCAATACTACCGGAGTCGTGTCTACAAGCTTGAAGAGAAGGGACATGACACTTCGGATCTTTCTGCAGCCATGCAACGAGCAGGAGAGTGGGGCGATAAAATCCCAATTGGCATTTTCTACCAAGAAACCCGACCAACCTATCGTAGTTCTTATTCACAACTCGAAAAAATGCCCTTAGTCAAACAGACTCCACAAACCAAGAGGTTTTCTGAAGTCCTTCAAGAACTATCTTAAAAAAACTAAAAAAAGAAAGTGCCTGCTAGCACGAGGCTAGGCAGGCTTGATGAAGTAAGCCATATTCCCATTTTCAAGTTCTTGAGGAACCACTTTGACTTTCATTCCCACTTTGGGCTTACTCGTTAAGCCCTTCATGTGCGCAACTAGGTGCATTTCTTCATCGAACTCAATAACGCCCACTACATATGGGACATTGGTCTGCTTTAATATACCTTCAGGGGCAAAGTGGACAATCGACCAAGTATACAAGGTTCCCTCAGGGTCTACTTCAAACCATTCTAGATCTTCCCCACCACACGGACAGGTAAACCGAGGTGGCATGAACTTTTTCCCACAGGATTTGCACTTAGTGGCCAAGAATTTACCTTCTTCTAGTCCGTTGATGAATTTCCGGAATTCAGCTGTCATTCGCTGTCGATTCTTCACATCCGAAGAGAGCTCGACGACATAACCCATTTCACGTTCACTCATTCAATGTCACCTCAAGGCTCCAAAATGAATACATTCACAAACTGACCATGCTGGCCGACATTGTGGGTCAAGGCCACTTTAACATCAGGGACTTGGCGTTGCTTCTCGACCGTTCCAAACACCTGTTTGTAGGCGTCGACGACTTGTCCTATACCCGTTGCGCCGAGGGGATGGCCTTTTGATTTCAGTCCACCGTCTACGTTGGTGGGGATACCTGGTCCGTCAATGTAAGCACCACGTTCTGCAGACCACTCTCCACCTTTTCCGCGTTCACAGAACCCAAGGTCTTCGTACGCCATAATCTCCGCAATGCTGAAGCAGTCATGGACATAGGCGACATCAATGTCTTTAGCGGTTTTACCACTAGACTTGTATGCCATATTCCCAGCGCGGACATTGCCTTCAATATTAGTGAGGTTTGGACGATCCGTCACACGGAAGGTATCTGAAGAAGTGCCAAGACCAGTAATCCAAAGAGGTTCACTGGACATTTCTTTGGCTTTTTCTTCATTCGCTAGAATGACGGTTGCTGATCCGTCACTGATAAGACAACAATCATACAATCGTAGGGGCTCAGCTATAGGCACTGATCCACTCGCATCTTCAATGGTAATTTGACGACGCAGTTGGGCGTTCTTATTGTAGTAGCCATAATAATGGCTTTTTACGGGGACCGTTGACAGTTGCTCACGGGTGAGTCCATCTACAGCCATCTTCCGGGCTGCATACAAAGAGTAGAATGTGGGAAAGCTGATTCCATATATGTATTCCCAGCGATGATCACCTGCAACCGACATGAGTTCCGTTGCATATGAACTTGAAAGCCAAGTCATTGTTTCAACGCCAATGGCTGCCATGGCATCGAATTGGCCAGAGGCGATTTGAGCCCAGGCAGTTCGGATGGCAGTGGAGCCCGTGGCGCATGCTGTTTCGACTCGCATTGTGGGCTTGCCGATGATGCCAAGTTCGTCCGCGATGAGGGCCGCACCAGCACCTTGACCCGCGAAGGCTTCAGCAGCGATGCCGACGACACTAGCGTCAATGTCCTTGTTGGTAATGCCAGCGTGTTCGAGGGCGGGGAAATAAGATTCGTGGGCGAGTTCCCGGATAGTGACCGCAGGATAGGTTGCTTTCACGCCTTCGATATCTTCTTCAATCACTTTGCCGCGTTTGCCGTATTTGCTGTGGCCGATGCCTACAATAGCGACTTTTGGTAATGCCACTTCTTTTTCACCTATATTGGGAATCTAAATTCTTGGAGTCTATAGCAAGGTTTCGTTAATAGAGGTTTTGCATTATTGAAGATTCCGGGGCTTCGAAGATTCTTCGAGAAAGTAGATACAACTGGTGCCCTTAGAATAGGGCCAAATGAAGGAGTATGCAGGTTTATTTGCCCTTGAATTTAGGTTTGGATTTGGAAAAGACAGCAGCGATACCGGTGGAGAGGTCTTCGGTATCGAAGGTGGCTAGAAGACCGTCAAGTTCCGTTTCATTTCCTTTCTCGACTGGGACATCGAAGGAATGATTCATTGCAGCTTTGGCGAGTTTGAGGGCAATAGGAGCATTGTCAGCGATAGTTTGCGCCAAGAAGAGAGCTTCACCGTGGAGTTCATCACTGGGAACAACTTTGTTGACAAGCCCCATTTCCAGGGCTTCATCAGCGAGCACGTCGCGACCAGTGAGAATAATCTCTTTTGCGTTTCCAATTCCTACGATTCGTGGGAGGCGTTGAGTTCCACCCCATCCAGGGATGAGACCGAGTTTGACTTCGGGATTGCCAAATTTGGCTTCTTTCGAGGCGATGCGGAGATCGCACGCCATACTCATCTCTAAGCCGCCACCAAGGACTAAGCCGTGGAGTTCAGCGATGATAGGCTTGGGGAAGTTCTCAATTCGACGGAACAGGGCTTGGCCTGATTCCATGAATTTCTTTGCCATCGGTCGGTCCTGAGCCATCTGTGCAGCAGCCGTAAGATCAGCTCCCACCGAGAAGGCTTTCTCGGAAGCGGAACGAATAATTACAGCACGGACGTTGTCGTCTTTTTCGATTGTGTCTAAAACATCGTTCATTTCTTTGATGAGTTCAGGTCCAATCGCGTTGAGTTTTCCTGGACGGTTGAGGGTGATGACGCCGATCTGTTCGGATTCGGCCAGGAAGTGCCCTTCAACCGTATAAGCAATGGTTTCATAATCTGCCATTTTTGTTTTTCCTCCTATTTGATTGAGTTTTACGAATATTCGTGAAATCCTTTACCGGATTTCATACCAAGTTCGCCTTTTTCCACTTTTTCCAACAGCAACTTTGGCGTTGAATAACAATCACCAAAACCTTCGTGTAAGGTATTTGCTGTTGCTGCGGCAATGTCCAACCCGACAAAGTCAGCAAGGGTCAATGGACCCACGGGGTGATTGGCTCCAAGTTGCATAGCAGTATCAATATCTTCTGCGGTGGCAAGCCCCTCTTGGAGTATTCGAATAGCTTCACCCATGAGAGCTCCAAGAATGCGGTTCACGATGAATCCAGGCGAATCTTTTACTTTCACGGGTGTCTTATCGAGCTTCTTACTGAACGCAATCGCTGTTTCAATTGTTTCCTCAGAGGTCTTTTCCCCAACCACAATCTCCACTAGCTTCATTGTATATGGCGGATTGAAGAAGTGTGTACCGACCACCTTATCAGGACGCTTGGTTACGGTAGCCATTTCGGATACGCTGAGACTTGAGGTGTTGGTTGCAAAAATCGTGTCGGGGCGAGCAGCAGCGTCCATTTTCTTGAAGAGTTCTTTTTTTGCGTCCATGTTTTCGTAGATAGCTTCAACGATTAGATCAACGTCTTTGACTGCTTCAGTGACGTCGAGGACTGGTTTGATGCTGTCGACAAGCGCTTTAGCTCCTTTTAGATCGAGTTTGCCTTTGTCAACACCAGTTTTGACCATGGATTTGATTTTGCTCATGCCGTTGGTGATGAATTCTTGTTTGATGTCGTTAAGGTTGACTTCAATGCCGAATCGAGCGGCTTGGTAGGCAATGCCTGTACCCATTGCACCAGCGCCAATGACGGCGATGCGTTTGATTTCCATTTTTTTCACCTTAATGGTATTCGACTTGGAGAAATGTGTTAAATTGGTTATGCGGAACCTGGTTGTCCTATTTTAATTCAACTATACATCGAAAATAGGAGCCACCGCGATACCAAAAAAGGAAGGCTTGCGTAATAGATTAGAGGATTTCTTGGGTGCGGATACGGCGGAGTTGGAGTTTTAGGCGGACGAATTTGCGGTCATATTCGGCGTCGGTGATTGAGCCAGAGCTTAGGGCACTTTCGAGTTGTTTGAGTTCTTCAATAAGGTGTGCTTCATCGCTGGAGATAATGCGTTCTAGTGATTCAGTGGGCGAGGAATTGGGTTTAGTTGTTTCGATTGGGAGTGGAGTAGGGGTTGTAGAAACAGGAATTCTTTCAGGTTCTTGCAGTGGGATAGGTTCTTTTGAGGGTAGAGGGGTTAATTGTGGATGGGGTTCTTGAAGAGGGGATTTCCTAATATCTTTGGTTTTATGATCGATTTTTGGCTCTTTGCTTATCTTGGGCGTGGCTTCTGCGAGGAGGAATTCGAGTTCAGAGATTAATGCGGGATTGAGGACATATTTCTTTAGAATAGTGATTCCCGCGTTTTCAGGTTCGGTGATGTTGTGACAGGAGTGGCAGACAAAGATCATCTGAGGGTGTTTGAAGGAAGAATTGCATTGGGGACATTGATACCCTCGAAAGATACGGAACTCATGTTCGTTTTTGCTTTGGATGCCACAGCGATTGCAATAAATTGCTTGGTCATCTGTAAGTTTGACGCTTATAGTTCCACAGGTGAGATGTTCGAAGAGTTCAACGGGTTGAGCTGAGGTTTGGCAACCTGGACATAAAATATGGGGATGTAAGTGAAGGGAATGGCATTTGGGGCAGGCTAATGAACTGTCGGTAGGTTCTGTTAAGAGAATTCCATACTCGGCTAACCGTTCGAGTAGGTTCATGGCTTCTTCATCATCTAGCCCGGTAATCGAAGATGCGAGAGGATATGAGTACCCGATTTTGGTTGTGGCAAGTTCTGGTACTACCTCAGCTTGCTGGCGTGAGAGAAGGGACTTTATGAGGATTTGGACTTTTTCTTCCTGAAGAATGGTAAGTTCCGCTAGATCTGAAGGAGCTTTTCGAGTAGCAAACCTTTCAAGTTCTGCAGTTATGATTTCAAGCAGTTCTTTTCGGAATTGAATGGTAACTGCTTTGAACCCATCGGGTTCACGATGCTGCTGCGCTAAGATTGGATCGATTCTAGTTTCTAGGTTGTTAAAGAATTGATCATACCGGGCTTCGGGATCCCGCGCGCCAACTGCAAGGACATCCATTAAAACACGCCCTCGCCGAATGAGCAGTTTGAAATTACCCATGGCAATGGAGTTCAATTTTCCTCCTGAGGTTTCTTGGGCGAAATCATGACTTGCAGCAATGAAACCTGAGAACAGATCGGGATTAAAGGAGAATCCTGGAACAGTGATATGAGTGAGGAGTAGTCCACTGTTTGCATCGATTAGCCAGATGCCGTAAAGTACCATGGAGGTATACACCTCGCACTTGAAAGAACCCTTGAATGGTGAGTGTCTTTCAAATCCCGCCGATATCCAAAGTCGCATAAAGCCGCGTTTTATGCAGCCTTTGGCATTTCAGCCTGTGCTGAATATCCCATTTAATACTGTCTCTTCCAGCGAATTTTCTAAAGAAAAATAGAGTTTCACGTAATGCGTTAGACTTGACATTGCCGGCAGAAATTCGCAACCCGTAAGCCTGATTTCACCGCGGAAATCGTAGTCGAACATACTGGACAAGGTTCAGCCCCTTTACCGTGAACCTGAAGAAAGTCACGTACTTCGAATTGCAGTTCGTCCCCAGCTCGATTGGAAATTATTTTGATGGCATGTTGGAGTACTGATTTTGTCGCTGAATACAATGCGTCAACTTCGGTCTCTGTTAAACTAGAGCGCTTCCGAAAAGGTAACACATGTGCCGCAAACAAGATTTCATCCGCATAGGCGTTTCCAAGACCAGCGATGAACCGCTGATTTACTAGGACATGTTTGATGAGGGCATTGAATTGCCGAATGCGACTTTGAAACACATCCACGGTTAACGCTGGATCAAGTGCATCAGGACCTTGCGAATCGTAGTTCGGGATTAATGATGTAGGTTCTCCTTCGAATAACAGGTAGAGCTTACCCATGTTTTTCGCATCAATATACCGTAAGTCCAAGGCGTTATTAAGTTGGAACCGGAATCCCATTTTTTTCTGTTTCTTCGTTGAAGGGGATTGAAGGCGGAGTCGCCCAGCCAGCATGAAATTAATGAATAATCGGGCTTCAGGGTTGAAGTGGAAAATGAGGATTTTCCCAAAGCGAGAGAAGGCTTTGAGGGAACGGTTCTGGAGTTCTTGATTGAATTGCTTGGCGGTTGGTCGTCGTAATAGGATTGGGCTGCCAATCTCTGCATGCTGGACGGTTCGTCCGGTGAGGGTCCGGTTGAGCACGTCCTTGGCTACTTCAATGTCCGGTAACTCGGGCACATTACTCCGCTCGTGTCTATCCTTCCGGATGAGGATTTAAGTGGGTTTTGTCTCAGGTTCCGATTCTGGTTCAGACGGTGGACCGCCTTCCCGTTTGAACAGCCAATAGGATAAGACAAGGAAGATGATGGCAAAGATGGCGATAAGACATTCGGCTAGGATTCCTAGGGTAATCGGATCGAATAAGGAGTAGAGGATATACTGCAGAATCATTATTGGAATAAAATCAAACAGGAAATGTGTTAGTATTGCTAATAATGCAAAGATGAATCGGCTATGCCAGACCGCTAATGCAACAAGAATCGTTGCGGATACATGGAAGACGATGGCGATATTCCGTTCAAAGGCGCCCAAGATGAAATTGAAGACTAGAAAAGATTCGGGAGGCAATGGGATGATGGTTATGAGGAATTCATAGAGAAATCCATAAGTCAACACCGTAAGCACATAGAGAAGGAGCGCTTCACAAATCCCCCACCCAAGACCAAAACTGAGGGCATGTTTAACTGTCTTGATAAAAGAGGGAAATTTTCTCACAAATCCGTATTTGATACCTTCCTCAAAGAGCCCGGCTAATAAAGCGCCTAAGAAGATCATGAGCGCGATATAGATTGCATAAAAAGGTGGTGTAATAACGAGTCCCCAAAGTTCTAAGACGAGGAGAATCGGCGTACGAGCTAGTAAGGCAATAAACCAGAAGAGCCCGCCAATGAATGCCGATAGCCACATGCTGCCTTTGAAACGGGCAATGTACAAGAACACGAGAAATGCAGGTAGAATAGCGATAAGACTACCAATAATGGCAACGAGAATAAGATACAAGCTCATTCTTCACACCAAGTTCTCTTTAGTGCTAATCCATGATAAATAAATGTGGGCAAAGCGAGGGATTCATCCTTTTACTACTCTAATAAGTGGTGAAATCCTTAAAGGAAAGATAAGGCTCAACAAATCAGTAGGTGAATTTCATGGTAGACCATAAAGTTCGAGATCTTGCCCTCGCTGAAACCGGTCGTAAGAAAATTGATTGGGCAGAATCCCAAATGCCTGTCCTCATGAGTATTCGAAAGAAATTCGCAAAATCTAAATCTCTCGAAGGAATGCGAATTTCAGGCTGCCTTCATGTAACCAAAGAAACGGCAGTGCTGGTTGAAACCTTTGTAGCCGCAGGTGCGGAAGTCGCGTGGAGTGGTTGTAATCCCTTATCAACACAGGACGATGTGGCCGCAGCATTGGTGGCAAATGATGTTTCAGTATTTGCTTGGCACAACTTAAACACGGAAGAATACTACTGGTGCATCGATCAAACACTCAAGCTTAACCCTCAACTAACCTTGGATGATGGCGCTGATCTCATTTTCCGGGTCCATAGCAAGCAGCCCGAATTGGCTGAGAAAATTCTTGGTGCATCGGAGGAAACCACCACGGGTGTCCATCGTCTTCGAGCGATGGCAGCTGATGGCAAACTCAAATATCCCGTAATTGCTGCCAATGATTCGGTGACGAAACGGGAAATGGACAACATCTTTGGAACTGGTCAATCCGCTTTGGATGGGGTTCTTCGTGCCACGAACATTCTCTTTGCAGGCAGCACTGTTGTAGTCGGTGGTTTTGGTCACTGTGGCCGTGGGCTTGCCCAACGGGCTCGTGGATTAGGGGCCGATGTCATCGTGACAGAGGTTGATTATCTACAGGCCTTGAAGGCACGAATGGAAGGATATCGTGTGATGCCCATGATCGAAGCAGCCCGTCTTGGCGATGTCTTTATCACCTCCACAGGCATGCGGGATGTTATCACAAAAGAGCACTTCGAGGTCATGAAGGACCGTGCTATTCTCGCCAATGCTGGCCACTTCAATGTTGAAGTCAACACTGAGGAATTAGCCAAGATGGCTAAGAGTGAACGCGTGATTCGGGAAAATAATCGCGAATATACATTGAAAGACAGTCGTCGGATTTACCTCTTAGGCGAAGGGCGGTTAGTCAACCTCGCAGCCGCAGAAGGTCACCCGTCCTCTGTGATGGATCTGTCCTTTTCCAACCAGTTCTACGCAATGCTATACCTAAAAGATCATCATAAGGAGCTATCCAATGAAGTCTATGTGCTTCCGCGAGATATTGATCAAACCATTGCCAAATTAAAACTCGAATCCATGGGCATTAGTATCGACCAACTTACCCCAGAACAACAACGCTACCATCAAGCATATGCAGAGGGTACCTAATCATTCAATCCTGCTCAACACGAGCACTTTTCAGTGAGAACCAAGTGTAGTCTAACCCCTCAATATGAATTGAAGGTGGATTTAGTATGTCAGATATTAAGCCCTTCATGCTAGCTAAACTCACTTGGGAGGAAGCCAAAGCTCTCTTCAAAGAAACAGACATTGCCATCATTCCCGTTGGTTCCCAGGAGCAGCATGGCCCGGCACTCCCTCTTGATAATGATGCCTTTCAAGCCCAAGAGTTTGCCTACCTTGTTGCGGATACACTTTGGCCAAAAATTAAAACTGCTGTGGCCCCCCTTATCTCGTATGGCATCTCGCCGCACCATATGCCCTTTTCTGGCACCGTCACTCTCCGACATGAAACCTTCATCGACCTCATTGTAGATGTGGGAAAAAGCCTTGCACAGCATGGCGCAAAGAAAATCATCGTCATGAACAGCCATGGAGGCAACACAGCTGCCCTTTCCATTGCTCTTCGCAGACTTCATGATGAAGAACGCCTGTGGTGTGTGGACATCGAATGGTGGAAAATCACTGGCGATTTAGTAAAAGAAACCTTTGAACCACCCCATTTCCATGCAGATGAAATGGAAACCTCCGTCGCTTGGGCCCTTGGGCAACGAGTGCTAGAGGACAAACGTGTGGATGAACCGGGGCGTGAGCTAGTTCCGGGATTTACTAAGGCTACCATGTTTCCCCCCCAACCTAATATTATGCCCATCTGGGATACTACTGATTTTACTGATTCAGGAACAATCGGATTTGCTACCCGTGCAGACCCAAAGAACGGTCAAAAAATAGTCGATGAAGCGGTGAGGCGAATGGTGGCTTTCATTGAAAAAGTTGCCTCCATGCAGCCCATGTAATTTTTTGCTTAAATGACTTCGATGGCGTCTCGTTCTCGGATTTCGCGCTTGCTCCGAATACCCATCACTCCGGCAGCTAAGCCTAAGAACGCACTGATAATGAGGGCAAAACCGCCAAAGGCAATGGCAATGAAACTAATGAAGAGCGTGAAAATGGAGAATACTAGGATGAGGGCAGCCCCAGCTCTTCGACTCAAGAACCGCATTACCAGTGCACCAATTAGTAGCATAAGAGAGTAGAAGAGAGCCACACCTATCATCGTGTTCATCATCATAAACATCATTGATTGGTAGGACAAGACCCAGGGGTCAGATCCTGGAACCATCCACAGAAGGGTTTGCCGAATGATTTCACTGATTTGGTATATGGCAAAGAGGTTGAACACAATGGCGAAGAGAGCAATAGCTGGTTCCCGGAGTGGCTTTTCAGGATCTCCCTTAACGAGTTCACTTACCGGAGTCTGTTTTTCTGAAAACACATTCCAGCCTCCAAATTTATTTGCTATAAGTCATTTCATGTCCGAGAAGTAAAAGCTTTTAGGTATCGACTAATGAAGAAGAATCATTAGGATTTGGAAGGGAATAGGGCTGTATCGATATACCGCAAAACGAATGCAGCGGAACTGGAAACTCACCTTTGCCATTTTAATTGGTGTCGTAATTGGCACCACACTCTTTGCAAGTGCCAATCTAGCCAGCGCGGCCACTCTCAATTATATGCTCGAAGAAACCCTCCAGAATGTTCCTATTGACTTCACATATGAACCACAAGAAACACACATTTATGGATACCCAAATAGCACTAACCTTTTGCGTTACCAAAATACCATCGAGGGAGTAGATGGAGTCTTAGACACTCAAGTTGTTGTCAGCCATTTCAATTATTCTAATGGTGGTGATTGGAACACAATCTGGAGCACCTTTGGTATTTCTGAAGATTCACCTGCATGGGTTGGTGCGAGTGTAACACCAGGGGCTCCTACACTTGGAGCGAATGAGACGTACATTATGCAACATTCAAATGACTTGGGGAGTTTTCCGATTGGTAGCAATTACACAATCACAATTCAAGTGTACAGATGGCCCTCAGATCCATTCCTTATCAATGTGACATTTGAAGTAGTTGGAATTATTGAATTCACCGATGAAGGGATTGGGCATTTAGGCGGCGGAGTATTAGTACCTAATCCTTACTTCGATGTTAATGTCTTCATTGTTGACCTCAATCTAACAATGCTTCCCATTATCGATGCTATCCAGAAGGTACCCGATTTCCAGTACGCGAATCTTAATACAGCAATTCAGATTTATTTAGATCGGGTCCGAATCATTAATCCGTTTGACATAATGGCTTCCATTCAACAAATCAACTTAATTGAGCAACAAATAAGAAACGAGTTAGGCTTCGATGTGTACATCGAAAATCATGTAACACTTTATTTAATTACATTCAGTACTTTTGCCGAAAACCAAAAATTTACCTTTCTTCTTATTTCAATGCCAATTTTTTTCATTGCCCTTTATGTGGGAATTACATTAAATGACGTGTCCTTCTCGCTTCGGCGTCGAGAAGTAGGGTTGTATCTGACCAAAGGTCAAACCCGTCAAGGCATTACAAGTATGTTTGTTACAGAGGGGTTCGTTGTCGGAATTCTTGCCAGTATCCTAGGATTAGCTCTAGCCCTTGTATTAGTACCCTATTTCATGGGATCAGGCACCTATGCCCCTCTGAATCCGCTTCTGATAGGTTTTGATACCATCTTTCTCACCTTTGCCTTTGGTATCTTTCTTGCTGTGATTGCAACCTATTGGCCAGCCCGTAAAGCAGTTCAAATACCTACGACTGAAGCGATTCGAGAATACACTCTTGCCGGTGAACCCACGGGCTATAATAAGGCGCTAGCCTGGACTTGCCTTATTTTAGGCACTTACAAATTAGTAATTTGGATTTTTGGTATTAATGTCGCGAGTTTGTTTCTGGACATCGTATTTACGAACCCAATTCTCAGCATTGCTGTGTCAATATGGCTACTAGTGGATTCAGTTCTTGGTTTCTGGGCACCACTTCTATTCTTCTATGGGTTCACAATTATTTTGGTTAAAGGTTCTACAAGATTTCACGATTATGCGACACGGTTTATTCGTCGAATTATGGGAGACCTTGGCGCTGTCGCAGCGCATACTATCCGTCGGCGACCAGGAAGGACTGCTGCGGTCATTTTTATCACAACATTACTGGTGGGATATAGTGTTCAAACCGTAGGGATTATTGCAGCTCAACAAGACCTGGTCATACGATCGGTCTACAAAAATGTGGGAGCAGATTTGAAGGTCGATGTTCAATCCATTAACAATATCACTAATATGCTTGATGCAATTCGAGCTGTACCAGGAGTTGGCGGAGCAACCTTTGAATTCACGTTTTCGATGCAAACAACAGCCGGGAGCACCCAAGTTCGTGCCATCAATGTCAGCGAGTGGATCAATGTAGCTTTCTGGGAACCCGAATGGTTCCCGATTCAACCTGCCCATTTTGCGTTACAACAATTAGACGAGAACAATCAGTCCATCATCTTAGAACGCCTTCGAGCAGTGGAATTAGACATTGAACTCGGCAACTTCCTTTCAGTTGATTTTCCAGTTATAGGATTTCAAAGCATGCAAGTTGTCGGGTACTTTGGTCCAGAACCAGAAAACCTGGGAAGCTGGGGATTTAGTTATTGGTTGGCAGAGCCCACTTGGTCCTACATTTCCTATGAACATTACCAGGAATTACGCCCAGGACTTAGCTCTGAATCAGGGTATATCTTGGTCGCACTTCAAAATCCTGCATTCAATGAGGCAGTTGTTAGTGCGATTGAAGCGTTAGATGATGTGGAAAGTGTCGAATCATCACTCGAGACTTTGAGCGAATTCAATACCGACGTGTTTCTGAACGCAAACATTAACATGATGTATATGGGATTACTCTTTGCATTTCTGTTGGCATCCCTCGGAACGGCTGTCGTTGTCTTTTTGACCTTGCGGGAACGGCGAACAAGTACTGCACTGATGAGTGCCCGAGGAATGACCTACGGACAAACTATTCGAACCTTAATAGCCGAAACATTAACTATCATCGGCTTCGCGATTGTTGTGGGACTCCTTGTGGGACTGATCGTGCTATACGGTTCTGTCCGAGGCGCAGTAGGTGGAGTAGGAGCTATTGGGATCCCAACACTATTAGTCGCTCATATCCTTCCAGTTGAATTCGTGGGATTGATGGCTGTACAATTAATCGCATTATTAGCTGTCCTCCTTGGCGCTACTCTAATACCAATTCTAATTGAGGCATACACTGCTCGTTATGATACATCCATTTTGAGGTGAAATGAGACAATGGCATTCATTGAAGTAGAAGATCTGGTCCGTGTGTATCGGATGGGACAAGTCGAAGTCAGAGCCCTTCGAGGACTCAACCTGAGTGTAAATGAAGGAGAACTCATCTCAGTGATGGGGCCATCCGGTTCAGGTAAA
The DNA here is from genome assembly GCA_048939595.1 of Promethearchaeota archaeon. GTDB lineage: Archaea > Asgardarchaeota > Hermodarchaeia > Hermodarchaeales > Hermodarchaeaceae > Hermodarchaeum. The sequence continues at coordinate 23,171 of JBHLPI010000013.1, forward strand.
ACCACGTTACTGAATATTCTTGGTGGTCTCGATCGTTCGACCGCCGGTCAAGCTAAGGTGGGTGATGTGGACCTGACTTTTCTTTCCCGGAAGCAACTGGTTATGTATCGACGAAATGTAGTCGGACATATCTTCCAAACTCTGAATCTTATCCCAACCTTGTCAGCAGCAGAAAATATCTCACTCCCCATGATAATTGCTCAGGTTCCACGTAGTGAACGACGTGAACGGGTGGATGAGTTATTAGATATCGTTCAACTATCAGATCGGGCGCATCACAAACCTGATGAGTTAAGTGGTGGAGAACAGCAGCGCGTGGCGATTGCCGCAGCCTTGGCAAATGATCCACCAGTGGTGTTAGCTGATGAACCAACAGGAGAATTGGATTCCGAGACATCACAGACCATCGTGAATTTCTTAGCACAGATTAATCGAAAATATAACAAAACCATCATTATGGTCACCCACAATCCGATTGTTGCTGCAGCAACAGGAAGGATATTCCGCATAGAAGATGGCGTGATAAGAGCAGCCTATACACCTGCAGAGCTCGAAGCGGGAGCAGAAGGCCGCCAAGTGAGTTTCGTCGACCAGATGCAACAACGGATCCGTAAACTCGAAAAAGAAATGAAGGACATCGACAAGAAATTCAAGTTAGGCGAGATTTCAGGCGATGAATATGTTGACGAACGATTGCGATTAAAGGCGGCTATCCGCGGACTTGAGGATGAAATCCACCGTCACGGTGGCTAGTCATGCATCACGGGAAGTTAATGAAGCGGAAACGGAAGTATTAATTGCACTTTTTCCCTCTTTGAACCGTAGGTTAATCATTCAAAAGAGGTGTCGATGAGACCATGCCCTTCCGTGACTATATTGCTGCGCCTCATAAACTCGCTTATATTGAGGGCAAAGATCGTCATGAGATTCCTTGTATTTTCTGTGCAATAATAGAAGGCAACCCCCATGTGAAAACAAAGATTGTGTATCGCGATTCCGATTACATGGTTATCCTAAACATGTTTCCTTTTAATCCTGGTCACGTGATGGTGGTTCCACTTCGCCATATTGAGAAGCTCACTGAGTTCAGTCAAGAGGAATTAAATGCTTTTTTTCAGATGGGTGCGAAAACGGTGCGCCTCATCGAAACCGCGTTCAGCCCAACGGGTGTGAATATGGGGTTGAACATCGGTTCAGCGGCCGGTGCAAGCATAGAGCACCTCCACCTGCATATCGTTCCCCGCTACCCCCGTGAATTGGGTTTCATGGAAACAACTGCTGACACTCGGACTCTAGTTATGGATGCTGACACCACGTTCAAACGGTTAAAGCCACATTTGCGTATTCTACAAGAAGACCTAAGTGAAAAAGCAGGAGGTAAATAACATTGGGGAAAAAACGCCAAACTGAGCACCATGGTTTAGTCCAAGTGTATACTGGAAACGGAAAAGGAAAATGCATCAGTTCAGATACCTGGATTTTAACAGACAATGGACTTTCACAAATACCTGAAATTATAGACAAATTTGGAAAGCCTTGCCCCAAAGCATTTATTCCAATTCAATTGAATTTATCAACACATTGTGGTAAACAAGAAGCCAGAGCTTTGTATAATGGTGGAATTTGTGATACTATCACAGTTAAAACTAGATTCGGTTACAAGTTAACAGGAACATTCAATCATCCAGTTTTAACAATGACACCTGAAGGCCTGAAATGGCAGACTCTTGACACAATGCCCATTGGTTCATATATTGCAGTTTCTCGTCAGACTGGATTTTTTGGCAAAAATTTTCGAGATCAGAATGATGCTTATATGGCAGGATTGCTTCTTGGAGATGGATACTTAGTAGCGAAAAAAAGAAAGTGGGGAATAACCCTCACAAACAGAGCCCCTTCCATTATAAAGACTTGGGAAAATTATCTAGACCAGTATGGTGTTAAATTCAAGGTCTACCCACGGCGACCAAACGACTACCGTATTAATGGAAAGGATATTGTACAAAAAATATTGAAGGAACTTTGGCTTGACCCAACAAATTCATATAAAAAAGAAATCAATCACCAGTGGCTTAAATGCAATAGTGAAACATTGAGAGCACTTCTTCAAGGATTATTTGATACTAATGGATCAGTATTCGGAACACAACCAACGATTGAGTTCTCGTCTTCAAGTAAGAATCTAGCCCGCCAAGTTCACTTATTATTATTACAGTTTGGAATTATTGCCAAGCATTATCAACGTTCAACTTATCAAAGACCGAATCATCGATTATTACTGAGAGGTATTGAGGTGAAACGGTTTTTCGAAAGGATTGGATTTCGGCTTAAGAAAAAACAGCGGAGAGAGAAAGATTTACCAAATTTGTATAACACCAATGTTGATGTCATTCCATTTACTTGGAAGTTACTTGAAAAATTACCTCTTTCTCAAGGGCCAGCTGTAAGGCAAGCGAAGAAAGGACCCCAGCCATTTTTAAAAAATCAGTTCTATCGTCAAACACGAAGTTATAGAGAAGTCGGTACAAATGCCAGTTATTCAAAATTTAAAGAGTTGATTAACCATCCCGGAGTTCTTCCCTCTAAAATCAAAGATGAACTTGAAGACCTACATCGAATGCACATTTTTTGGGATCAGGTCACTGAGAAGACTGATAATCAAAATCAAGTATATGATTTCACGGTTCCCAACGCGCAATCTTTTGTAGGAAATGGAATCATTAGCCACAACACCACCGCGGCCTTGGGTCTGGGGCTGCGCGCTGCAGGGCATGGTTTTGAAGTGTATATGATTCAGTTCATGAAAGGGCAGATTAATTATGGGGAACTCGAAGCAGTGAAGTATATTCCGAATTTTACGATTCGGCAATTCGGGCGCCCCGACTTTGTGGATAAAGCTAATCCGGATCCTGCGGATATTAGGCTTGCAAAGGAGGCATTAGAACATGCCCGAGTCATTATCAAAGAGGGAAAGGTGGACTTACTCATTCTCGATGAGGTAAATGTCGCGTTAGATTTTCGATTGATCACTAACAAAGAGGTCTTGGCATTGATTAAGTCGCGTCCACCTCAAATGGAGCTCATCTTAACTGGACGCTATGCGCCTCCTGCTATCCTAGAGATTGCGGATTTAGTGAGTGAGGTAAAAGAGGTTAAACACCCCTATCAGAAAGGAATCGCAGCTCGAAAAGGCGTTGAAATGTGAGCGCAAGTTAGGCGATTGGAAGTGACAAAGAATCAACGGATCAAGAAGGCACTAAGTGCGTGGGAAACTAATGTGCTAACGCCAAATATGAAAACGAGTCCAGAACGTGCAGACCAGTTCATGACCACTTCGAGTACACCTGTCAAACGCCTTTACACGCCTGACGATCTAGGAGAATTCGAATATCAAAAAGACCTCGGTTTTCCTGGCGAACCACCGTTCACACGTGGAGTATACCCGTCAATGTTTCGTGGTCGATTATGGACCATGCGGATGTATTCGGGCTTTGGAAATGCTAAACAAACCAATGCACGATATCGGTACCTCCTCGAGCAAGGACAAACGGGACTCAGCGTAGCCTTTGACCTTCCCACCCAGATCGGCTATGATTCTGATCATCCGATGGCAGCGGGTGAAGTGGGTAAATGTGGTGTCTCAATTCCCTCCGTTGAAGACATGGCTATTCTCTTTCAGGACATTCCCCTGGACAAAGTAAGCACTAGCATGACCATCAATGCACCTGCCTCTGTACTTCTAGCGATGTACATTGTCATAGCAAAACGCCAAGGCATCGACCCCAAAGTACTCCGGGGTACAATTCAAAATGATATTCTTAAAGAATATGTAGCTCGGGGAACCTACATTTATCCGCCAGAGCCTTCGATGCGGCTCATTACGGATACCTTTTCGTATTGCCAAAAGGAACTCCCACGTTGGAATACCATTAGCATCAGTGGGTACCATATCCGGGAAGCAGGGAGTACTGCAATCCAAGAGGTGGCGTTTACCTTTGCCAACGGAATTGCGTATGTGAATGCAGCGATTAAAGCAGGACTTCAAGTCGATGAATTTGCTCCACGCTTATCCTTCTTTTTTGGGGCCCACAACGATCTTTTTGAAGAAGTTGCGAAGTTTCGAGCGGCACGTCGCTTATGGTATAAAATCATGCGTGAACGATTCAATGCTGAAAACCCACGTTCCTGGTTGCTTCGATTTCATACGCAAACCGCTGGGTGTAGTTTGACAGCTCAACAACCCGAAAACAACATTGTTCGGGTTACAATGCAGGCACTTGCAGCAGTACTTGGCGGCACTCAATCGCTGCACACAAACTCCATGGATGAAGCCCTAGCGCTTCCTACTGAAAAGGCCGCAACTGTCGCATTACGAACCCAACAAATCCTTGCCCAAGAAAGTGGTGCGGCTAACACAATTGACCCCCTTGCTGGCTCATATTATTTGGAAAAATTAACCGAAGATATCGAGGAAGGAGTTGTCAACTATCTTAACCGGATCGATAAAATGGGAGGTGTCTTACGGGCGATTGAAACAGGGTACATCCAACGGGAAATCCATGAAAGTGCATATCGCTACCAACGAGAAATCGAAACAGGTGAACGCGTTGTTGTCGGTGTGAACCAATTTATTATCCCAGAAGAAGAACGAACCATTGACTATCTGCGAGTCGACCCCGCAGTAGAAAAGAGCCAGTATCAGAAACTTGCCCAGTTGCGGAAGCGTCGTGATGGTAAAGCGGTTGAGGCAGCCCTCAACTGGCTAAAAGTTTGTGCAGAAGGTACGGACAACCTGCTTTATCCAATTATTAGTGCCGTCGAAGCTCAGGCTACGTTAGGAGAAATTTGCGATGTATTACGCCTTGTCTTTGGGGAGTATAAGGCCCCTCAAATTTTCTAACGTTCTCTTTGAGTACCTGCTTGAGCAGGGATTGTGAACAGGACAACAGGAATCAGGCACAAACCAATAATTGCGCCTACCCAATAGACTCCTGGCAGGGTAAGGCTTACGAGGACAAGGGTCATAATAATAGGACCGAGGGTTTGCCCTAAACGCAGTACAAGCCCATTAAGGGACATGACCGCAGCACGATACTCTATTGGTGCGAGATTAACAAGGAGATTCTGTGTCGTGGGAATAGCAAGCCCCATACCTACTCCGAATACACCAACCGGAATGAAGATAACCAAAAGGGTTGGCGTAAAGGGAATAAGAAAGAGACCGAGGGCTAAAAAGGGAAAGGCGGCGAGAAGAATTAATTTCATACGAAACCGCCGGATTAGAAATCCAACTAAGAACGCTGTGATTGCAGAAGTTACCGAAATAAAAGAAACAACGAGCCCAGCGATAAAAGAGTTTGAACTAAATACCAAAACCACTAATGAAGGCAAGAACGTGATTATCGCGCCATACAGCATGATGAACAGAGACGTACCCACGATGAACAAGCCGACGACCTGTTTTTCTTGAATTACAAACCCTATTTGTCTGAAATATTCTCGTAATGTCAGTTCCTGATCTGGACAGAGAACGGTAAGCCAAAAGAGCACAGCAATCCCAATCGGAATTGCAACCAAGGGAAGATAGAAAGGAAAATACCATGCAAAGAGTGCGAGAAATCCACCAACCGTCGGGTAAACTGCTGTGCCAATACTCTGTACACTCACATTATATCCCATGACCTGGGTGCGCTGTTTTCGGTGATACAAATCTCCAATAATGGTAACATTCAAAGAACCAAGAGAAGCCGCACCAATTCCTTGAATGAACCGTAAAATGAGCAGTATCAAGAAAGATGAAAACCCTAATACCAGCCCTAAGGATTCAGAGAAAGCACAGGCAAACCCAGCAAACCCAAACAAAAGCAGGGACGGAGCTAAAACCCGTTTACGTCCATAGCGATCTGCAGCCACCCCAAAGAAAGGCGTGAGGAAAACGCCGGGAATTGTAAAGACAATCACTACTAAACTAACCAGTTCGGCGGGAATGCCTAAGGCAACACTCATTACTGGAAACGCGGGTGTAATACTTGCGACTCCCATGACGGCAATGAGAGTGGTACCAAATATAATGAGTAAGTTGGCATTAACAGATGGTCGCCCCTCAGGAGCCTTGATGGAGGGTCCTTCATTGGGTTTCATAATGCGCTCCAACCCCATACCTTTGATAAAAACATTTGTAGATTTCTAGTATAATGGAGCAGAAGTCTTTTCAAGGCTTCAAAGGAAAAAGAATGCGGAGATGTGACTCGAATGCGAATTGCACATATTGGAATTGCCGTCAAAGACGCGGATGTGGCTTTGAAACTATACCGGGATGTTTTAGGCCTTGAACCTTCAAGTGTTGATATAGTAGATACTCAGAAGGTAAAAACGATCCATATCCCAGTCGGCGATTCGAGCATTGAACTGCTTGAATCTACCAGCCCAGAGGGGGTCGTGGCGAAATTTATCGAAAGGCGCGGCGAAGGAATCCACCATGTCGCAATCGAGGTTGATAATATCGAGACAGCGCTAGCTAAAATGAAAGCTGCGGGATTCCAACTTATTGATGAAACCCCGCGAATGGGTGCTGGGAACATGCGAATCGCTTTTGTGCATCCCCGAAGCACTAGCGGAGTACTCTTAGAACTCTGTCAACCAAATCCTTAACACGTGAAATCCATGGAATCGCCACCCATTCCTCTCGAACCGCGAAACGACCCCTTTCAATATGCCCTTAAGAATTCTTCAAAGATCGTGTTCAACCGCCTGCTTCATTTTTCAGCACTATCCTCAACAAATGAATATCTGAAACCTTTAGCTAAAGTTGGAGAAACCGAGGGGCTTATCGTGCTTGCTGATGAGCAGATGCATGGACGTGGTCGCTTAGATCGACGCTGGCATTCCCCTCGTGGAGGCTTGTATTTCTCCTTATTAGTCCGTCCCATGACAATTCCCGCAACGCAGACACCACTAATCACCCTAACAACGGGTTTAGCCGTTGCAAAGGTGCTCCAAAGTGCCTTGGATGTTAATCCTAGTTTGAAATGGCCCAATGACGTCTTATTAGGTAATCACAAGGTAGCAGGAATTCTTGTTGAATCTGCATTCATAGGTCCAGATATTGAATACGCAATTTTAGGAATTGGAATCAATGCTAACTCAACTCTTACCGAGTTTCCTGAATCACTCCACACAATAGCAACCACTCTTCAGGTTGCACTAAATCGACCGATAAATCTTCCACGCCTGTTTGGCTATTTAATTGGTCAACTCGAATTCTGGTATATGAAGCTCCGTGACAAAGGTTTCAAAGCCATTGAGCCGCATTATCGAAAACTGTGTAGGACACTAGGTAAACCCGTCACTATTGACCTAGGAGAAAAACAAGTATCAGGGCTGGCTAGGGAGTTGGATCCTGATGGTGGCTTAGTGATTCATACTGCTACAGGCCGTCAAGTTATTCGCAGTGGTAACGTGATTTCCTCAAAGGCAAAGACTGACATTGAATAATCTTAACAAGCCTTTTAGGCGTAGAAATCTCAGGAGCACATAGTGAACCATAATGACGCACATCGGTTTCCAGCTTGGTTTGCCTGCATTAGCAGCCCAAATCGATTTTGTAGATAGCCTGTTAAACCTGATTTTCGGTGCCTTTGGGTTAATTTTCGTCGTCTTCATTGCCATCTTTGTCGGTATCTTCATTTTTGCCTTCTACATGATCTGCAAGAGCATGCGCACTGCAGCACGAGGCATAGAAATGCCAGAACCAGTTCAAATCGACCAAGAACCTGGACATGAAAAACAATTAATTCGAGAAAGTCTTCCTGCCGAGTGCCCAACTTGTGATGCTCCACTCAAGTATAATGAAGTCAAGTGGACAGGTCCTCGACAAGCTGAGTGTCCTTACTGCGGAACAGCCGTCGAACTTGAAGAAACAATTGTAGGGGATTCCTAAGAAAAAGGAGTTCTGGTGACCAGCCACACGGCTAGTCACCTGTTCATGTATTTTGAACTAGATTCAGTAGTAATGTAGTTTAGCTGGTCTTCCAGAGCAGGTGGATATTACAGTATTCCCGTGCCATGTCAGGTTTGCCCTTCATAGCAAAGTCTGCTTCGGGCTTCTGACCAGGTTCGAGAAACTGCCGCATGATCGTGCCGTCTTTGACGACTTGAATCCATTCAATCCAGTGTTCTTCCGTCATCGGATGAGGAGTTGAGCCGACAACTACGTGGAGACCATCTTTGGTCTCTTCAACAACAGGCACATGCTTTTCAGTCTTGAAGTCAGCTGTGTGTTCTTCCATGAGTTTCATGGATTGCCCACAACACACGAGTGTTCCAGTACCGGTGTGCAGCACTTCAACGATATTTCCACACACCTCGCATTTGTAAATTTGGAGTAATTCAGTCATTGTATAATCACCAATTATGTCACCATTTAACTATCGATAGGTTACCCTGTCTTTCCCTTTGCCTCCTGTTCTTTTTTCATTTTGACTAGTTGTTGGACATCGTTGTAGATCTCTTCGCCTACGCATTCTTTGGCGTATTCACAATACTCTACGCAGGACATCGTATCGTTGTAGACGGTGAAGCCACAGTTCTCACAGTCCATCTTTACATCATTCGTAAAGAGTTCGATTTCCTCGCCACATCTCGGGCAGGTTTTAAAGATTATGGTAGGCCGTTTAAGTGGAGCAGCGCCAGGGCAGTCATCGATAATCTTCATGGCTATCGACTAGAAGTTAACAATGTTGACCTTAAAACCGGTTTGGTTTTCCTACTCTTTCGTCGTATCTTCGTCATCAGTGTCCTCTGGTTCAGTAGGCTGCATTGGGTCGGGCTTTGACTCACCCATCTCATCTTGAGCATACCCTGCCACCTTTTCGATAGCGGCAATCAGCTGGTCCTTAAGTTCCAAGGAGATTCGTACCCCCTTTTTAGTCGGACGCCAACTCGCTTCCCCAGCCTGATAATACACTCGAATATCAATCCCGAGAAATCCCTGCCATTCAGACAAGGACACCCAGATTTTCTCAGTTTCACTCCGTGGCAATGCCACTGGTTCACCTACAGTCGTCATAAAATCACCTTACCCCTCAATACTAAATAGCATCCTAAAAACAATGGCGTTCATAGAAAAACAAGGAAAAGGCGGAATCGGCACTCCACACACGGGGCCTACCCCCGCCACATTCATTCAATAAGCTACTAATCCATCCGTTCGAACATATCTTTGCCAACGCCACATACAGGACAAACCCAGTCTTCGGGGATGTCTTCGAATGTAGTGTCGGGTTCGATGCCTCCGTCGGGGTCGCCGACAGCTGGATCGTAAATGTATCCACAAGCTGTACATTGCCATTTCTGTGCCATAATAGGTCACTTTGTTGTGTTGGCTGAATTGGTGGTTATTATTGTTTGGGTATTATGAGTAAAGTGTAGTCTAGTAGGTTTCACAGAGGACTTGGAAGTATTTTCGTGCGTGGAAACAGGAGGGACACTGTTCAGGTGGTTCTTCCCCTTCGTGAATGTAACCGCATTCACGGCATACCCATCGGGTTGGCTGTTTCTTCTTGAAGACGGTTTTGGCTTCAACTTCTTTGAGGAGTTGGGTGTATCGAGTAGCATGGTGAACTTCTGCGTGAGCAATGGCTCTAACCTGCTTGGCAATGGCTTGGAAGCCTTCTTCATCGGCAGTATCTGCAATCTCGGGGTACATTTTGGTGTGTTCGTAGGTTTCGCCTTCGATGGCGGCTTTGAGATTGTCAAGGGTAGTACCGACTTTTAAGGGAGCAAGTGCATCGACAGTGATTTCAGGCATAGGCTTGCCAGTTTGTTTCATGACGGTGTGTGCGGCACGCCAGAAATTTTTAGCGTGAACGCGTTCATTATCTGCGGTAACATTGAAGATTTCTGAGATTTGTTCAAAGCCTTCGTTTCGGGCAATTTTTGAATATATATTATAGCGGTTTCGGGCTTGGCTTTCGCCGATAAAGGCTTGAACGAGCCCGATTAACGTTTTAGACATGGGATTCTAACCTCGATTGTGTATCAGCCGTATTCTGGTTAAGAATCTTTGCGATTTCTAAGCAGTGGGATTTCATGCAAGCACATGGGTTTAAGAGGAGTGGCAGTAGTAGAGGAACCAGCCAGTGTAACGAGGAGACACATGTATGCCTTCTGAAGTCATGAAAAAGAAAATGAAGGAACTCCACAAACGTCTAGACAAAGCCCAACAGGGTGGCGGAAAAGAACGCATTGAGAAACAACACAAAGCGGGGAAAATGACAGCTCGGGAACGGATTGACCGATTATTAGATCCAGGCAGTTTCATGGAATTTGATGCCCTCGTTGAACATCGCTGCACCGAATTCAAAATGGATAAAAATAAAATTCCCGGTGATGGCGTGGTTACTGGCTACGGCACCATCGATAGTCGGCTAGTTTTTGTTTTTAGTCAAGATTTCACGGTATTTGGTGGGGCACTCGGTGAGATGTTCGGTGAAAAAGTCACCAAAATCATGGACCTTGCCCTAGAGGCTGGAGCACCAGTCATCGGTTTGAATGATTCAGGCGGGGCACGGATTCAGGAGGGTGTTGCGAGCCTGGGGGCATATGGTGAGATCTTTTATCGAAACGTTATTGCTTCCGGGGTGATTCCGCAGATAAGTGCAATTATGGGTCCTTGCGCTGGTGGTGCCGTGTATAGTCCTGCGGTGACTGATTTTACGCTAATGGTAAAAAATACAAGCCGCATGTTTATCACCGGCCCAAATGTCATCAAAGCCGTCACCGGAGAAGTCATATCATTTGAAGAACTGGGTGGAGCAATGGCTCATAACATCAAAAGTGGTGTTGCACAATTCGCTGCAGAAAATGAGGAGCATTGCCTCCAACTAATTCGCGGTCTGCTATCCTATCTACCTTCTAACAACGTAGAGGATCCCCCCTATATTGAACCTACAGATGACCCGCGTCGGACAGATCAAGCACTAAATGAACTACTTCCTGATGATGCAACTACTCCCTATGATATGAAGCAGGCCATTCTAAGTGTGGCAGATAATCACCAATTCTTAGAGGTCCATGAGCATTTTGCACAAAACATGGTAGTAGGCTTCATTCGCTTGAACGGTCATCCAGTGGGTGTGGTCGCTAACCAACCGAATTATTTGGCTGGAACCTTAGACATTAACGCGTCAGATAAGTGCGCTCGCTTTGTCCGTTTCTGTGATGCATTCAATATTCCAGTCCTTACCTTCATGGATGTGCCAGGCTTTCTTCCGGGAGTTGACCAAGAACATCGTGGAATCATCCGACACGGAGCGAAGATTCTTTTTGCATATGCGGAGGCGACTGTTCCTAAGGTTACGGTAATAACTCGGAAAGCCATCGGGGGTGCTTATGTTGTGTTAGGATCCAAGCATCTACGAGCAGATGTTGTTTATGCTTGGCCAACCACGGAAATGGCAGTTATGGGTCCAGAAGGAGCAGCAAATATTATTTTCCGCCGTGAAATCGAGAAATCCAAGGACCCAGAAGCCGCTAGGAAAAAACGTATACAGGAATACCGTGAACGTTTTGCAAACCCATATTCAGGTGCGGTTCGCGGATTCATCGATGAGGTCATTGAACCTGCCCTTACACGTTCGCGTGTTATTGCCGCACTAGAGATGCTGCGGACAAAACGCCAAGCCTTACCAAAAAAGAAACATGGTAATTGTCCCCTCTAGCGATTATTAACCAAAATTCAATGAATCAATTCGAATCGATAACTCCACATAAGCTTATATCTCCGCCCCATGAATGAAGAACAATACGCCTCCACCAGAGCTAGGCTTGCTGGGAGAAATACATGATGAAATGTCCACATTGCGGTGCAACAGTTAAGGAATTTGATACCTTCTGTTATTCGTGTGGCTCACGCCTCGAATCCACTGAACCCGAAGAAAGCAAACCAGCTATTAAGGCCGAAAAAACTGGTCTAATACCAAAGCCGTATCGATATGATTCAATAACTTTTAGTTATGCGGGATTCTGGAAACGATTTGCCGCATGGATAATCGATTTTATCATTTTATCCATCTTCTCAATTCCTCTTTCTCTTATCCTGGTTTCCGTTCCTCCTCCACTTGGATCGTTCATTTCATATCCTATTTCAATCCTCATTAGCGCCTTATATTATGGTTTGCAGGAAAGTTCCGTACATCAAGCAACCATTGGGAAACGTGCCCTCGGAATTATTGTAACCGATGATGATGGAAATCGTATATCCTTTGGTCGTGCAGCTGGTCGGGACCTTGCTAAGATCATATCAGGTCTAACACTTGGAATTGGCTTCTTAATTATCGGATTTACGGAGAAGAAGCAAGGGCTCCACGACATAATCGTTGGTTGTCTCGTAATCAACAAATAGCCCCAGCTACAAAGCTCTGCACGAATTAGGTCGCAATTAGCAGAGAGGATTCTATCCTCCGAATTGCAGAAGCATGGACAGACAGAAGACTAAAAACTGGGAGCGATTATTAGCACCTATCGCCCTCCAGCAAATGTTGAGGTGTAATCACCGTGGTTTCTAAGCCCATTAAATTCACTGATACGACTTTTCGGGATGCCCATCAATCCCTTCTTGCTACGCGCATGCGCACCGAAGATATGCTTCCCATCGCTGAAAAAATGGACCAGGTTGGCTTTAATTCCATGGAGGTTTGGGGCGGCGCAACCTTTGATGCACCGCTGCGCTTTTTGAAGGAGAACCCCTGGGAGCGACTCCGACAACTTCGAGCCGTCATCAAAAAAACAAAGCTGCAGATGCTATTACGGGGTCAGAATATTGTTGGATACCGACACTATCCAGATGATACAGTTCGAAAATTCGTGGAATTAGCTGTCCATAATGGAATTGACATTTTTCGAGTCTTTGATGCATTGAACGATTCCCGTAATATGAGAACAGCACTAAAAGCAATCCATAAAGCAGGAGCGCATGCTCAACTCAGTTTCAGTTATACCATTAGCCCTGTGCATAATGTTGAAAC
>JBHLPI010000160.1:0-3410 GCA_048939595.1 Promethearchaeota archaeon
ACAGGAAATTTTCCGGTGTGAAATCCACCTAATGCGCGCAAATCATTGTAACCTGCATCTTTGGCTATTTCATGAAACTCTTCTTTAGAAACGATTCCGCCACGTTTCCAAAGATCCAAAAGCAACTTCCAATACCGGTCCTCAGGTTCTGAATCCAATTTAGCCTTCATTTCTTCAAGCTCTGCTTCCATTTTAGCAATTTTATCACGAAGGCCCTTTTTCGGCAATACAAACCACCTCACTAGTTATTTGCTAATTAGAATAGCAATAACAAATATATAAGTTTTTGCTAACCTAATTAGGAGCACAATAATTGATTAAGGTGGCTTATAAGCCTGATATAATAAGGTATCTACAGAGTAAGAATAGCTCGTCTCGCAATAAAGAAATGATAATGAAAAAAATGGTTGTCCACCCCAATAAGCTTGAAATATTATCTTTTCCAATGATGTGATAGAGTTTGTTTCACATAATTAGGTCTATAGCTTAGATAATGAATAGGCATGAATTCGCCAAATTAGGGTTAAATTTGTAGAATCTTTGAATTGTTGCTAGATCACATAAAAGTAGACAAAGAATGCTAGACCGAAAAGAAATGCTAGGAACCAGATTGTGATTTGAATTCGCATCTGGGTACGCGTTCCACAGACTAGGGGTTTTTTGCTCGTAGCAAAGTATAGAAATCGCATCGTAAAGATGAGACCAATGATTAGCACTATGGAGCCAAAGAATACATGAACTAATGTTACGAGTGAGCCCATACTCGTGGGAAATAGAATTAGGACCGGTAAGTTGGTGGCTAATGATGGCCCCATAATGAGGAGCACCGTAACCAGCATCGACAGTGTAGCGACGCCCATGATGGTACCATGATACTTCAAAGTGCGCTTTTGAAAAACACCGATGGTCAAGAGAAGTATGAGAATGATTTGGATTATGAGATTTATGTCAAAAATTAATTGCGCAGTTGAACCAAAGAGCACCATCTGAATCACCAAGAGTTTTTAGGTTCGCATAACGGTTAAAGCTATGGTTTTCATCTTATCAGCTTCAGAGCGCAATTTGCGAAGCGCTCTGCTACTTTAGCAGTCGCTTTTCCCAGAGCGCCATTTTTTCGAAGACGATGTTGAACTAAACCCGCATTCATGGCAAAACGTAATTTGTTCTCCGAAAACGCGCCTTTAAAAAGAAGGTCATGGCGGCTCGCAGATCCACGTTGTTTTCGCCAATCTGGCTCGGTTATTTGATTTTGGACTCGAGAATATAATCCGGTACCAAAAATCGGGTAAGGAAAGGAATACGACAAATAATCAAGAGGGAGTTTTGATGAGAAATTGAGTGTATCGAGGAGGGTGTCATTTGTTTCTCCAGGATAACCTAGAATGAAGAATCCGCCGGTTTCTATGCCTGCTTGTTGTGCATGTTCTACAGCTCGATGGACTTGCTCGAGGGTGATTCGTTTTCCGATGATATCTAGGATGCGTTGATTGCCAGATTCAATACCAAAGAAGATACGTCGGCATCCTGCTTTACGCATTTGTGTTGCTAGTGTTTTAGAGAGATAATCAGCGCGACTGAGACACATCCACTCAATATGCTGTTTATCGCGAATCAGGTTCTCGCAGATTTCGACAACACGGTGTGGGTTTTGTGTAAAACAATCATCAGTGAAGAAAACACGGTCATACCCCAAATCGCGAATCTGGAGCATTTCTTTAATCACATTTTTTGCAGAACGTTCTCGATAACTTTGACCAAAAACAGGGTTACTGCAAAAATCACACAGATAGGGACATCCCCTTGTGGAGATCATACTAGACGCAGTATAATGATGGAATGTGCGCCAATACCATTGATATTGAGAATTGGGAAACAAATCGCGGGCAGGAAGCGGAATTGAATCGAGCCGTTTAATAAATTGGCGACGAGGATTGACTTTGATTCGACCACCATTTCCTCTATACGCAATTCCACTCGTATGCGCCCAAGAAGTATGTTGGAGATGACGCCGAACTAATTCCAAGGCGGTTTCTTCTCCTTCTCCTAATACTACGACATCAAAGATGTCGAGGAATTCTTCTGGTACTAGCGAGGGTAGGGGGCCACCAGCTACCAAGAGTTCGACGCTTGAACGGAATTTTTGGGCAATCATAATTGCATGGTGGTTGATGGTTACCATCGAGTAAATTCCTAGAATTCGGGGTTTTAACTGCTCAATTCGTTGCAGAGCTGTCCGAGAATGTAAGAAGGTGCAGTCGACAAGCGCCACGGAATAGCCCGCATCGCGGATAACAGCGGCGATATAGCCGAGACCTAAAGGGGGATAACGGAAAATTGATCGGTCAAATTCTTCGTTAAAATAAGGATAGACCAACACAACATCAGTCACTGTGACGGCTCCTCCTGCAACTGTTTGAGAGTACCATATTGTATCTGATATTGGCAGGTCGTTGTCGATTTGGGAAAGCGTAGGAGTATTCCTGACCAAAATATGCCCTGTCCTGCAAAGACTTCTCGTCCACGAAATGCTGTGGCTCCTTTAGGAATGTTGACGCGAAATCCAAAATTGAGTACTGGGGCATAAAATATCGCCCAGCGACCTGCTATCTTTGCCCAGGGCTCAATTTGATTGCCTTTCAAGTATAGTTCTGAACTGTCCCAATATCGGCTAAAATGCCGCCCATCAAGTTCATTGGCAATAAAGATGAATTGCAAATTATTTCGCACTATAGTATCAAACCGTATTTGGATATCAATATCGCGTTTCCTTTTTGAGAGTAGGAAATGGCACCGACTTTCTCCTCGACTTTCAACAGGGATGAAATGGTGGGGAGCGAACTGTTTTCCAAGCCTTTGAAATCCTTTATCTGTGAGCACAGCGAAGAGTTTGAGGAATTGGCGTCCGGTTCTCGTTTTATAGATTCGATTATGGAGTCGTGGAAGTGTCCATGAAAAGGTGTCAATTGAGGGGAGGGGAACATGTTGTTTCCTTTCGATGAGATTAAACTGGAATACCTTAATCCAATGGTGTGTGGCTTCACGTTCTTCGTGATAGATGATGGCAGAACCGGGGAAATAGAAATCACGGCGATATTGGAGAATGGGCGTACCGAAGCCTAATCCTTCACCGCAAAGTTCTATACTGTCACTGGGCGGTCGTGGGAGGAGTCCTTTCTGGATGGGAGCGGATTTTCCTCGTTGTGGTTCTGGAGCGTCTGATAAGTAGAAAGAGAGCAAGGGCGGGAACCTCCCCTGAAGGTAGTTAATTAATTACGCGCAGGTTTTTAACTTACTTCTCTCTTCTATTCCATCTCTTAACTGTTAGGCGCCGGATCAAAACAGGTACCTTTTTGTTGATGGTTAAAATGCTGTCTTTCTTGCATGTTTTGTTAAATCTGATACGTTATAAG
>JBHLPI010000070.1:0-10816 GCA_048939595.1 Promethearchaeota archaeon
TTCTTTTTCTAAATGAGGTGCTGATACTTGGTATTGGTGTCGTGCAGTTTATCTTACCACCTAATTTTTGGCAAACCTCATCAGGGATTCTACTACTTGTAGTTCTCGTCTTCTTATTCGGTTATCTGCTAGTTCTCTTGACAGTATTTCTTAATAAACTGGTTTCAAGTATTCGACGTGGTCAAGTAGTGGGAATAATCACTGTAATCACGGTTCTTTTAGCAGCACTATTCTCTTTCTCCTGGCAATCCCCCATTCAAACCTACTTCACTCCTGCCATAACGGCAGGACTGATTCTTCTAATTCTAATCATAACCTTTCTTGTTCAACCCTGGAAGGAGGAATTGCAGATCTATATGGTGCCTGGCTTCATTAGGCATTACGCCATCTGGTGGATCATTTATCTGACGGCATTCGGGCTTTATATTTGGGCAACACCAATCCACCTTCGATTCATTTTCGGAAGTCTATTCACCAACACACCATTTCCCGCTGAACTAATTCTAGTCGGTCTAAGTGCTTCTGTTTTTGTTTTTACCTTTTTACCTGATAGATTAGGGCGAAAGCTAGTCTTCAACATAGCCACTCTTCTCTTGGGACTTTTGTGTATTTTTGGAGGAGCTCAAACTGATCCGCATTATAGTAGCATAATATCTCCAGTTCTTTCAATCTTGGAAGCATTCGTGATTTCATTTATAATTGGGGTAGGGGCATGGCTTGTGTGGGCTGAAATAGGAGCAGTTCGTAAGAAGGGTAGGCGAGCTGCCTTTGGGTGGATCCTGGTTGGAATTCTTGGAACCATCCTTTGGCTAGTCATTACTATTCCCTTATTTGCTGAATTCTCTTTGTTATTATACCCCATTGCGGCATCGATCGTGTTGATTAGTATCTTTCCGCTTACAAATGCTCGGGAAGTAGTTTGGAATGAAAGAATCATTGAAGGTATTGACATTAGTGTTGATAGTCGACAGGTAAGTCGGGCAATTCGAGATTTAGAGGTAGACACCTCATTGAAAAGCATCGAAGAACAGAAAGAGGCTGAGGTTGCCGAATTAATGAAAATTCGATGGCTTTCGAAGAAACAAGCTATGGACTTACGGGGTTTTGGGTATGAAACTCCTGAACTAGTTAGCCGCGCTGATGCTGAAACGCTTGCCCAGGCATTATCGATATCGACAAAGAAGGCACAACAAATTATTGATGATGCTAAGACTTTGAAGAGACGGGCTACAAAGTCACATACAAAATCATCGAAAAAGCGAATAGCTAAGTAATAGAAGTCAAGAGGGAATAAAGAGGGATACAGAGCTCAGCTAGAGATCTTGGAGGCGGTAATGCACATGATGGTGAAAAGGCGGAAAAAGACAAAGGGTCAACGAAAACGTTTGGGGCAATTTTTTACACCTGACTGGGCAGTCGATTATATCATCCGTCATACCCTGGTTCCTGCCATTACAGAGGAGCCAGATCGGCTCTTAGGGGAATTTACGGTTTTAGATCCTGCTTGCGGAGATGGAGCTTTCCTCCTAGGCGCTCTTCGCTTTTTATCTGAAAAAGTGGATTCTTATCCTACTGCACACCACCGATTACTTCTACGTAGTATTGTTGACAGCATCCATGGCATCGACATTGATGCAAAGGCACTCAATGACTGTCAAGTTAAATTAGAAAAAGCCAGCGCAAAGTTATTGGGTTTACCCGCTGACTTCTCTCAGCGTGTACTTCTGGGCAACAGCCTTATCCAAACTGATATACATGCCCAAGAAATCTTTGGCACCACTCTGGAAAAACAGCATCCAGTCGATTGGCAACAAGTCTTCCCTTGGGTCATGCGCGATGCAGGGTTTGATGTCGTCGTAGGAAATCCGCCCTTCATTGGTATTAAAGCCATGGATCCTCAAATTAAAGAGTACATTCGTAGGCGTTATCGGACCGTTCATCAACAATTTGATATTCTTATCCCATTCATTGAACTGGGGTTAACTTTACTTCGACCAGGTGGTCGCCTCGGCTATATCATCAGTAACAAAGTACTTGCAGCAGATTATGGGAGCCTTCTCCGAAGATTTATTGTCAATGGTTATGTCCTTGAACGCATGGTTGATCTCTCTCACCTGGACATCTTCGAAGATGCTGCAACCTACCCCCATATCATCATTATCCGAAAACCGAAATTCCCTGGAGAAGTCAAACACAATAAAGTCCATATTTCCACTCCCCCGTCTGACTTAAACGATATGTTATCCGAACACCCCACAGTCAATCAAGTCCCCCAACACTACTACACTTCACTTCCCAATACAATTTTGGCTCCGGCACTAACTGAAGAGAAATTCACTATAATTCGGAAACTTATCCACAACACCATTCCTCTAGGTCAGGCCTGCACGATTCGCTGCGGAATCGCAAAAACTGGGTTTACAAAACAACTCCTCTCAGTTTCTGCCTATAAAGAACTGAGTAAAACAAAACAACAAAAAACACTTCCCTTTTTGAATGCTGGAGATGTTCGTCGATATCAATTACGTCGAAAGAAATTCCTCTCTTTCTCACCCAAATTATCCACACTCGATCAATGGCGAGATTTCGAAGAGCCAAAACTTGTTATTGCCGGAATGGCAAAACGCCTGCGAGTCGCATTAGACCAGACTGGACACGCATTGGGTCGTGTCTATTACGTCACCCAGACACGCGCACCCTACAATCCCTATTTTATGTTAGGGTTACTCAATTCGCGGCTTATCAATGCTTACTTCTCCTTACTGTTTGTTGCCACGCATCTTCGTAGCGGATACATTCGTTATAATGCCACCTATCTAGAACAAATTCCCCTTGTTACACCCACCCAACACCAAGAAGAACAACTAGCTGACCTCGCGAAACTAGTTGTTCAAAACCCCAAATACCTCGCAAAAGGGCTAGACCTAGAAATTGATGATGTAGTTAATAGTCTGTACGGCTTAACTAATGGCGAGGTTTCTTTGTTAGAAGAATAGATTTAAAAGGTATTAGTGCCCAAAATTTATCAAAATACGATATTCTCAAGGTTTGAGAACAGAAGCTTAGAACCGAAAACAATTCTATCTCTATTTGAGAACAATCAGGTGAACTATATGGCTTATCAGGATGTAATCACTTTCACGCCCGAACGCATTAAAATTGTTTATGATAAAAAAATCAACGAAATATTACTAGATCCCAATCATGCTCCTATCATCCGGGCACTCCGGAAAGGCCCTATGACCGTTCGGGAACTCGAAGAAGCTTATGCCGGTGCAGCAGATAAAAATCCAGAACTTGAAGCGAAATCAGATAAAACCATTTACCGCTACCTGAAAGTCTTAGAAAATGCAGAGCTCGTTGTGCCTGCTGGTCAACGTGTGGTTATTGGGAAAACAGCTACTGAGACACTCTTTTCACGAACCGCAGATGTGTTTATTACGGGGCAAAGTGAACAAGAATATTGGAGTTGTGAAACGGGAAAGGAACTCTGCGACAATATGGCATATATTCTTAGTAAAATTCTTGGAAATAAAAAAGCTGATAAAAGTTGTATCGTCAAGTTCATGAATGAATTCGATGCTTTGGCGAACAAATACATCGTCAGCCTCGTAGAAGCTGCTGATGATGAAACGGTAGATTTAATCACTGGCATTGATTGGGCTTACAAGGACAAAATTCTAAGTTATGTCAGTATCTTTGCCATTGCTTTGAAGAACCCTGAACTCTTCGAAAAGCTACGTGCCTGTTTTAAGTAATCTGAACTATTCCTCGACGTGTTCTAATTCACTCGCTTCTGGTTCAGACGCAGCAGCTGTTGGTCTTCGCCACTTACGAATCATAAAGAACGCTTCAACACACATGGGAATGGCAATCACAATTCCCATAATAGAAATTCCAATGATTATGATTTGTTCAAAAGTGAATGGAAATGGAGGTCGAAGTGGGGGCTGGTACTCAATTGCGGTGAGAATGTAATTTTCTATAATAGCAGCAAATGATGCATCCTCATATGCGGCAGTGAATACAACCACCAGGTTATATTCAGGAACTACATTGATTTGTTGACCATTATATCCAAGCGCTAAGTAGATGTCAAGGGGGAGATTCAACCACCACTGATAACCGTAGCCAATCGTATCGGTGTCATTATATGGTGTTCCATGGTTAGCAATGGAGGCATTAACCCAGGACGATAAAATGAGTTGTTCTCCAGCCCAGGTGCCATTGTTAAGGTATAAGAAACCAAATTTTGCCATGTCGCGTGGTGTCAGATGGAGATTTGATCCTCCACACACGACTCCTTGCGGATCTGTTTCCCAAGTATAATCCGTGATGCCTAGGGGAGAGAAAAGGTGGCTGTCTGCGTAAGCAAGCGTTGTATTACCTACCGTCCGATTAAGGATCATGGAGAGAAGATGAGAGCCCCCGGTATTGTAATCCCAGACTGCTCCAGGGGCATAGCGCATGGGTTGGTCCAAGGTGTATTGAACCCAATCGGGGCTATTGATCATATAGGTGTAACTGCTGGTGGGACCGTAAGGCCATTCGTACCAAGCTAAACCCGACTCCATGGTTAACAGGTGTTCCAAGGTAATAGCCTCCTTTTCACTAGTTCGATTCGCAATTGTTCGATCAGGAAAGAAGCTAACCATGGTTTCATTCACCCCGGTAATATGCCCCTCATTAATCGCCATCCCGATTAGGGATGAGGTCACGCTTTTTGTACACGAGTAAATGTTGATTTTTTGATTTTGCCCATAGGCTGGATCAAAGTATGTTTCCCAAACGATGTAACCGTTTCGGATGATTAAGACTGATCGTACTAAATGGCCCCAAGACAATTGGCGAATATACGCTTCCATGGTTTGCAACTGAACTGAACTCATTCCTTGGGCTTCCGGACTTGTTGAACGCCAGCCATCTGTGGGCCAATAATCGGGGGCTTTAGTGACAGGTTGTGCTCTCTGTGGTGTGTTCCATAAGGGTTGTGCTCCATAAAGCAAGATTGAAAAAAGGAGCAAAGTGACCCAGAATGCTCTACCAGAAGCCATGCTGCTCGACCTAGTATTTCGTAATTGGTGTCTCCTTTTGGTTCAATCTTATATGCTCATGGTATGTGGCAAGAATCTGGCCTCTAAGGTGCTCGAGTTAGTCTGAGGGTGATGTGGGTAGCGCGGTATTATTTTCTCATGGTGTAGTATTTATGCTCTCTAAAACCGATATATTTATATCATAGTAGTAGATAGTATTCTCAACCCGTAAGATAATCGGGACAGACGGTGGTAATAAACAATGTCAAAGAGAAAAATCAACTTCGCTCGCATCGGAGTCGGTGAGCGAGCCGCTCTTGGGTGTCGCAACCCCCACCCTACACCAAGCTTCAAGCGAGCATACAAAGTCATGACCTCACGTCGTGGCTCAAAGTGGTAAAGTCGAACACATGAACAAAAAATGGTGATGATAATGGCAAACAAAAAACGAATTCAAATTCAAAACGGCTCCTATAAAGATCACTTCGTTTACGCGCTAATCCTTACCCGAAGGTAAACGAATCCTAACAACCAAGAGGCAAACGGCGAGGGGTTGGAACATAACGATGATGTCACGAACTCGGGTCTTCCGGAACTTGCACATCATACACATCCGTTGTCTACCCTGTAGGTCCACAAGCCTCAATAATGCTGGTAGTCCAAACCACCCCCTCCTACCTCTTGGCCAGCATTCACCGGAAGACCCGCTACTTCTCCCTTTTCATCCCTGTTCTTTGCGAACCTACTGAGGAATATGTGATGCAATACTACAGCTAGGAAGTAACGGCTGGTTTTCACAAAGAAGTACCCTCCTTTTCCCAATACGGATACTAAGATCAAATCAGTGGGGCCGATGCCCATTACGCTTTAAATCTGCATTACCATCGCAAATACGATCTCTTCCTATGTTCCATACGGCTTCACTCGGATCTATGTATCTGTTCTCGGTTCTGCACATGGATCTTGGTATGAGCAATGAGGAAGGCATATAAACCGCCTTGGACTTAACAGTGTTAACTCCTTAACCGTTTTCAGTTACACCATAGCTGAACAACAACTGCGGCTATTCACAATGCCGCTTAACCAAATCATAAGGGGTGGAAATTATGGTCCGATACGAACTCAATAAATGTAAAGTCCCCGTCTCCGAAGAGGACCGATTACAAGGGCCTGAGGGACTCAGAGAATGCCGCAACCCAAAGGCGCTCTACAAAGGCCCCTTAGAAGAATCACTCCTCTTTCAGCGGCGATAAAAACGGAATCATATTCTCCAACTGGGGATCGACCACTACTGGTGGTTAGCCCCCCCACTTTCTTTTCTTCCCTATACTGTACGGTGATGAAAGGGAAAGCTTTTTACACAACGTGAGATAGTATTCTCAAAGCTTTAGAAAACCTATCGTCCCGATTCACCCCGGACAAACGTACAGGTGTCAACATTGCCTTCAAAAGTCTATTTTGGATCCATCCAACACGGCCGAGACGCCCGATTCGCCTCTCTAGGCGTAAAACTCGAAAAACTCATCGAGCACCTTGACTTCTCCACCATTGAGAGAAACGACAAAGTCGCTATCAAGATGCATCTTGGCTTCGCCGACGGTTACCAGACTGTTCCTGTTTTTTTCGTTCGACGCATTGTTAAGGCTGTCAAAGAAGCCGGTGGTTGGCCGTTCATCACCGACAATCCCACTGCTGTTTACAATGCTGCAGAAAGAGGGTATACTCAAGAAACTTGTGGCTGTCCTCTGATTCCTATCGCTGGCGTCAAAGACGGCTATACCAAAACTGTCAAAATTAATTTCAAGAAAGTAAAAGAACTCGAAATGGGTGGCGTAATCCATGATGCCGAAGTGCTCATCGACCTCGCCCATGCAAAAGGTCACGCCAATTGCGGGTATGGTGGTGCGATCAAAAACATCGCCCTTGGCGGGTATTCCGGTCCAAGTCGTTGGAATCGTATCCACGGCGTTGAAAATGTCGACCTCTGGTGGGATCCCAAGAAATCTTCACCCGAACACGCCCAACGGCTTGTCGAGGTCTGTCCTTATAACGCGCTAAGCTACGACAAAGAAAAACACCAACTTAAGATCATGCGCTTCCAATGCCACTATGGTAACTGCACCGAGTGCGACAAAGCTGACAAAGACGTCGGCAGCCTTAACCTCAAACCTGAACAGTTCGAAGCCTTTCAAAAAATGATGGCTATCGCTGCTAAACACGTCATCGACACCTTCGATGAAAACAAACGCTTCTTCATCAACGTCGCCATCGATATCACTCCACACTGTGATTGCATGGGCATCATCCAGCCCGTTGTTGTGCCACATATTGGAATATTAGCAAGTCGAGATATCGTTGCTGTGGATCAAGCCACCCTTGATATGATTGCTAAGAAAGGATTGATTGAAAGTGAGATTCCTCTCTATTTCAAACACGCCAATCTTGATCCAACAGCTGATTTACACCCCTTCCAGCGGCTATGGGGTCCATACAAGAATCCCTACGCCGTCACCAAGCATGGTGAACTGTTAGGGCTAGGCCAACGAGAGTACAAGATTACTGAGATTCTCTCACCGAAAAAGACGCTGACGATGAAACCACCGAAGCATGAATTCGAACGAGCACCTTCATTCTTCTAGGACTGCAAACAAAGGAGATCTGATTTCAGGTCCCTTTGATTTCTTTTTTCTTATTGTCTTGTGCTATTGTTAGGCAGGGTGGAAAGGAAGGGTTTTTATACGCTGGATTTGGTCTTGTGGGTGAGGCATGAGCAGATGAAAGGTGTTCGTTTTCCTAATTGCCTACGAATCGATTAAGACCACCCACTCCATTTTTACTGCTCAATGTCGTTTATGTGTAGAAATGAATACCTCAGTGAGTAATGACTGTTAACGGCAGGTGAAAACATGACTAAGAAGTCAAAGAAACAGACCAAGCAAGAAACAACTGACCAAGACGAAATCGTCACATTTCATTATGACAAAGTTGATGATTTTTCGAATTGGTTTACTGAAATCAACAAACGGGCGGAACTCTCTGACCAACGCTATGGTGTGAAAGGCCTGGTTGTGTTCCGCGCTTGGACGACCGTGACACTGAAAATCATGTACCGGTTGCTCGAAGAAGCCCTTGAAGTTCATGGGCATTTACCGGTCATTTTCCCTGCCTTAGTCCCCGAATCGAATCTCATTCGGGAAGCTGAGCATGTGGAAGGCTTTGCGCCGGAGGTCTTTTGGTGCACACGTTCTGGAGCGGATAACATCTTCGAAGAACCGTTGGCGTTACGTCCAACCAGCGAATCCGCCATGTATCCGATGTATGCACTCTGGATTCGCAGTTGGCGTAATCTACCGTTCAAACGATATCAGAGTGTCGCCATCTGGCGATATGACACCAAAATGACTCGTCCTTTCTTACGAGGACGTGAGTTCTACTGGATTGAGGCCCATGATGTGTTCGCAACAGCCAAGGAGGCAGAAAATCAAGTTCTTGAGGACTTGGCTATCACGAAGGAGTTTGTAGAAGGCCATCTCGCGATACCGATCATTGTGTTCATTCGTCCGCAATGGGATAAATTCCCAGGAGCGGATTACACTGTTGCAGGAGAATCGATTCTTCCTGATGGACGGTTCATCCAGAACTCAACAAGCCATATGCTCGGTGATAACTTTGCAAGAGCCTATGACATCAAATATGTTGATGAAAATGAAGAAGAGCAATTTGCCCAGCAAACTTGCTTCGGTCCTGGATTAAGCCGCATGTATGGTGCTCTCATTATCATGCATGGTGATGATGATGGGCTCATCTTACCGTTCAAACTGGCTCCCATTCAAGTCGTGATTGTGCCTATTCCAAAGAAAGGGGCTAAGAAAGAAGTTGAGTTACGTTGTCGTAAGTTGGAGACCCTTCTTCAGAAAGCTGGTATCCGAGTCAATTTTGACAACACCGAAAAGCGCCCAGGTGAGAAATACTACTATTGGGAAATGCGCGGTGTCCCGCTACGTCTCGAAATCGGCAACCGTGAAGTCCAAGATCAGACGGTTACAATCTTTCGCCGTGACCTCCGAACACGTGAAACATTTTCCGAAAAAACCCTCATCAAAGCTGTGGAAAAAACTGGTCATGCCATCACAATGGAACTCTGGCGGCGAGCAAAGCTGCATTTTGACAGCTCCTTTCAAGATGCCGATACCTTTGAAGAGATCTGTGATATCATCGAACAAAAGAAAGCAGCTCGTATAAACTTCTGCACTCTAGAAATGAAAGGACGGAGTTGTGCTGAAAAAATCAAAGAGGCTACAGGGGCTGATATCCGGGGCGTAAAATTAGGGGAGCAAGAGAAACCTTGGGGTCCCTGTCCGATGTGTGGGGAACCAGCATCAGTTGTGGCTTACGTTGGAAGACAATACTAGCATAAAGTGTTCGCCAGTTTGATGGCTTCACTCAATTCCGAGGATTTAGTTCCATCCATTGGCGCACAACGGGATATTTACCCGGAAAATGTCGGTCGATATACAAGAATACAGTGAACAGTAAATCACGATCGAATTCAGGACCAAAAGCGATATCCTGGATACCATCATCGCCATAAAAGTAAATGTTTTCGCTGGGTTTGACAGTGATGCTTGCTTCGTTACCATCAACGTAATAATCCCAACGAACAAAGAGCTTTGAGAAAAAGCCAATATCTAATGGGCGCTCTAGTGTGATATTGGCATATCCTGAAGCGGTAACCTCAATCTCTAAGTTACCGAGAAAAATAGTGTCCCCTTGAATGAGAGGCTCCACTCCAGCCAAAAGTGAAATTAAAGCCTCTTTGCACGACTGCTTGGCTGCTTCGTTAGTAGACAAGCCCGATATCCCACATAACCATTACAACAATCGTTTTTTACTATTCCGTTTCATATCAAACTAATTTACACATGATTTAAGAAACCAGTGAAGTGAGATTTGCGATTTTAGTCGGGACTTTTTGCCTGAAGGACGTCGTAGGCAAGTCCGGTAGTAATTTGAATTATATCTTGACATTTATTCTCCCAAAATTTTCCTTCCCGGTATTTTTGTAGTCCTTCCTCACAAGAAATATCTAATTCTAAAATATCCTTACACCGTATATGGCCAAATTGAGCTATGAACAAATTCACCATGGTGTGACTGTACTCATATGGTGATTCACCTTCAGGAGTTTCGGAAGGATGATTTCGCCCAAGCTGCAAACCTAATCCTAATATTGCTCCTGATAATGCCCCACAGATTTCACCGTGGCGACCAATCCCCGCTCCAAATCCTGTTGCTATCCGCGGAATAAGATTGCTTCTAACATTCAGTGCTTTGCTTAATGCCAAGCAAATTGATTCGGAACAAAGAAATCCCTCCTCAGCAAAGGCTTTTGCCTGATTCATAATCTCCTTCTTCGATAGCATAAGATGCACCTCAGATTCCTACGGCTCGATAAGTCCTCAATTAGTTTCCGGTTCGCCCCCCGAAGTGGTGTCTTCTTCATCATCGGGCGTGGGATTAGGATCATGACGATATCGCCAGAGAACATATCCAAGAATGATTAAGCAGATAGGCAGGATGACCAGTTGAAGTAGGGCGCTTAAAAAGGAGACGATAACTAGGGTTACAGCGGAACCTGCGATAAATCCAACAGCAATAACTTGACCTTTTTTCGCAAACCATTCATTGCCATATTTATGATTCGTGTATAACCGTAGAAATCCTCCGATGGAAAAGGGGATGAAATATGAGGGGGGCAAGAACATTGCCAATGCAACACCAAG
>JBHLPI010000071.1:0-10793 GCA_048939595.1 Promethearchaeota archaeon
TCTTCGGGTTCGACTTCGCCTTCGAGTGGTCCGTAATCGGCGGGGTAGTGACCATGTTCGGGTTTATCGGTGTGCTTGTGAATGGTAAGGGCGATGTTGAGTGTTTTTTGTTCTTCAACCGTTTTGGTGAATTTCTTGACCTTTTTGGTTGGGATCCAGCCATACATGACGTAGGTGCGTTTGGTTTTACCAAAGAGTGTCTTTGTTTCTTCGATTTTATGTTCACGAGATACGAGTTCTTCCCAGCCTAGAATGGTGAAGCGCTGTTTGTCAGCGATTGCCGCGATTTCTTTTTTCAGGGTCTTTGCTGTTTTTTTATCCTCTTTGGCTTCTGCGGTGCTTAGTTGTTGGGCAAGGTCAGTATAGTTATCCTCAAGGGCTTTGAGGGTTTTTTCTATTTTTTCGAAATAGGTCTCGTCGGGAATAGCAGGTACCTCTAAGAGGGTTTTGACTTTTCCTCCGCGATACACGTTCATATCGCTGATGAGTTGAGTAATGCGTGTTAGCAGATTTGATAAATAGTAGAAGCGCTCAGATGGTTCAACGGGGATAAGGGACTTGAGATGCTTCTTTTGGCTTTCTTTCACATCTGCGAAATGGACAAAACCGGTGCTTGCAATAAGGCGGAGTGCGGCGTCCATTTCCGTATCGAGGACTATGGCTGTGAGGTTGCTCATTTTCGCTGGGAACATCGGAGCCAATTCTTACACCATCGGTACGGTTGATTCACTTCGGAGTAGAGGACAACAGTAACGGTTGGGTAAAAAAGGCTTCCTCTAGTTTGGGCTCTTGAGTTTGCCTAACCCGCAACATTTATGTGTAAACCAGAAATTTATCACGTTTGGTGAATTACCATGGGGTATTTAGTTTGCCTTCATTAGCCCCCCGGTGACACCACACACCATCCCCTTTTCTGACCAAAGCCAATTATTTGCAGTTAATGGAAAGAAGAGTAAAGGCATAAAGTACGGTGGAGGATGGTTGTGGTGACATCTCAGTCTCGTCGTCGAACATTAGCGAATTTGTTGATTTACAATTCGTTGACCCGAAAGAAGGAGCCATTTGTCCCACTCGAGTCGGGCAAAGTTCGAATGTATACTTGTGGGTTGACCGTGAACTATCTAATGCATATTGGTCATGCCCGAACCTATATCATCTGGGACGTGGTGGAACGATTTCTAGAATATCTGGGTTATGAGATACGACATGTTTCCAACATCACCGATATCAGCGTAGATGACAACATCCTGAAACGCGTTCGAGCAAGTGGTGAAGCCTTTCAGCAACTTACTACACGACATACCCAAGACTACTACCGGGATCGTCACAGCTTAGGAATCCGGGATCCGTATACCTATGCTATTGCGACCCAACACATCCAAGAGATGATTGAGTTAGTCCAACAGCTGCTGGACCGCGGGTTTGCCTATGAGGCAGCGGATGGAGTGTATTTTCGGATAAGCAAGTTTCCTCAGTATGGACAGTTAGCGGGCCTTGATCCTGCCACTCTTCAGGCGGGGGCGAGTGGACGAGTCGACAAGGATCAATATGACAAAGAACATGTCGGAGATTTCGTTCTCTGGAAGCAGGCGAAACCCGGTGAGCCTTTTTGGTTTAGCCCCTGGGGACCTGGGCGACCTGGTTGGCATATCGAATGTAGCGCCATGTCGATGAAGTATCTGGGACCTACCTTGGATATTTCGGGTGGCGGAGAAGACAACCTATTCCCCCACCATGAGAATTCCATTGCCCAAAGCCAGGCAGCCACTGGTCAGCCGTATGTTCGGTATTGGATGCATGTCCGTCACTTAAACTTAGGTGAAGAAAAAATGTCAAAGTCCACCGGAAACTTTCTGACGGTTCGTGAAGCCGTAGAAATTTTTGGTGCGTCGACGTTACGGCTGTTTCTTTTGGCAACCCATTACCGTAAACCGATTACCTTCACATTGAAAGAGTTGGAGCGTACTGGGCAACGACTGGAACGTCTACGCCAATTGCTAAACCGCTTACAGAGCGTGACCACAATTGAGCCTAATGTCCCTGAAAATCAACCCAAAGAAGCACGGTTTATTCTGGAAAGGCGTGCAGAGTTCGTTACAGCACTACTGGATGATTTCAGTACTGGCCGAGCTGTAAATCAGTTGTTTCGCCTCGTAAATCGAATCTACGGGCAACTCGAGACGCAGCCCGATTTCAGCGTAGCAACGGCGAATGCTTTGCTTCACTTCTTTGATGAAGCGGGTAGTATCTTGTTTGGCGACCTTTACACCCGAGAAATCCGTCCTAAGCCTGATCCAATGGTTAGATCTCTAATCGAGTTATTGTTGAGTGAACGAAGTCGGTTACGAAATCAGAAAAACTACCAAGAAGCAGATGCCATTCGGGCTAGATTACAGGACATCGGATTTAATGTAGCTGACACACAACAGCGAACGCTATGGTGGATTGCGTCAGTGAATCGGAAGAAAAAATCCAAAGACGCCCACTAAAAGGTGGGCGTTAATTCTTTTATGAAGTTGGAATAGGGGGAAGTGGTAGAGCTCCAGCAGCTTGTGTTGCGAAGTCAACGAAGGCACCAGGGAAGAGTCCGAGGAGGATGATGAAGATCATTAGAACCCCAATGACGAAGAGAAAGAGCCAGTGTGGTCGCTTCGCTGTGGCGGCTTCAGGGCTTGGTTCAGCGAATACGAGGATTTGAATCATCCGTAGGTAATAGACAACGCTGAAGGCACTCATCAGAACCATGATAATGGTGGCAAGATAGGCGCTGGCGACGATTGAGCCCCAAATGATGTAGAATTTGCTGTAAAAGCCGACTAGCGGGGGAACACCAGCAAGGGAGAGAGCAGCGATAGTAAAGCAGAACATCACAAAAGGCATGCGGCGGCCAACACCTTGGAGTTTATCCATATCGCGAGTTCCGATTTGGTGTAGAAAGATACCGGAGATTAAGAAGAGCATACCCTTTGCGAGCATGTGGCTGAAGATATGGAGTAAGCTTCCGGTCACCGAGTAGGTTAGAGCCTCTTGGGGAACCCACGGGGCATGAGGCATCATAGCGATGCTGAAGCCGAAGATGATGAAGCCAACATTCACGATGGTCGAATAGGCGAGAAGGCGTTTAAGATCCTTTTGAGTGAGCGCCATGAGGTTTCCATAAATCATTGTGAAGAGTGCAAACCAGCTGATAACAGCTCCATAATAGATGAAAAGATAGGGGTCAAAGAAAAGTACCATTAGCCGGATAATCGCATAAGCACCAGTCATAATGACGACTCCGCTTAGCATGGCGCTGATGCCACTAGGAGCAGCTGGGTGAGCATCAGGAAGCCAGGTAGAGAGCGGGGCAATAGCAGCTTTGACACCAAAACCAATCACTAATCCTACAATGGTGAAAACGAGTACACCGTATACGGCAGAAGTCGCTGGTGGTGGTCCCGCGAGGAGTGCAGCAAGAGCCGGTCCGATTTGGTAAAGGTTGAGTGTGCCTGTTAATCCATAAAGAATGGACATAGTGAAGAGGATCAAGGTTGAACCCACAGCACTGAGAAGCAGGTATTTGATACCAGCTTCGAGAGGTTCCGCTTCCTCTCGGCGGAAGGCAACGAGAACATAGCTACTGATTGACATGGTTTCCCAGAGTATGAAAAGCGTAAAGAAATCACCTGCAAAAACCACTCCAATCATGCCACCGATTAGCGTGAGGAGAAGCGCATAGTAAAGTGGAAGACGAGTGTCATGCTCCATATACTTGATTGAATAGAGAGCAACGAAGAAGGCGAGAAAGATGAAGATGACGGACATATACACGGTGAGCATGTCGATACGGAAGAAAGTGGCACCGGTGGAAGCATCAAAAGCACCCAAGGGCCAGTACCAGATTTCGATCGGTCCACTAGCGAGTACCTGCCAGTAGAGCCCTAAAGTTGACCCTCCCCAAAGAGTTGTAATTTGAAGCGGCCAAAATATGATTAGTAGACCTACGATGAAGAATAGGGCAGCAAGTATGCCTAAACTTGTCTTGCGTCGGTCCTGCCAGAATTTACCTAGTAACCCAAGGATGAGGGCACCGACGAAAGGTAACCAGAGGGGTATGAGTTGAATCCATTCTGTGGGTCCAATTGCCATCTTTTTTCAGCCTCCATTATGGGGGAACAATAGGAAACCCTGGAGGGAACCAGGGGAGTTGTTGTGTGAATGCCGTGAAAAGCGGGTTCACAATTATCATTGGCCAGATTCCGATGATAATGATGAGTGCCGCTAGTAGGAGCATGGAGAGTCGCATAGTCCATGGACTCTCAGTGATATTTTCCAAGTCCGCAGGGGTTTCGCCGAAGAAGACGCGTTTCACAAACCAGAGGACATAAGCGGCGGTAAGGGCTGATCCGGCGACCGCGAAGATGAGAAGCCAGATTGTGTACGCGAAGGCCGCTCCACTGAAGATGAAGAATTCGGAGAAGAATCCTACCAATGGGGGAGTGCCGGCAAGACTCAAGCCTGCAATTAGTGCAATGGTGGCAGTCCAGGGCATTTTCCTTCCCAAACCACCCAATGCATTAATGTCTCGACCCCGTTGATGACCCACCTGAACGATGAGGACACCTGCGACCATAAACAAGAGCCCTTTACCGAGGGCGTGAGTGAAGATATGGAAGGCAGCCCCTGTCACACCAAGGAGAACAGCGGTTCCGAGTCCGAAGAAAATGTAGCCCATCTGAGAGATAGATGAGTATGCAAAGAGCCGTTTTGTGTCCTTTTGAGCCAGTGCCATTGCTCCACCGTAAAACATGGTGATGATGCCAAAGATCATAATCACCATCACAAAGGCTCCAAAGGCAGGAAGCATGTAGCCCATCAAAATCCGGATAATCGCATATGCTGCGGTGGCGATCATGACACCAGACAAGATTGCACTTATTGGAGTGGGAGCTTCGGCGTGTGCATCGGGTAACCATGAGTGAATCGGGAAAACCGCCATCTTGACCGCAAATCCAATAGTAAAGAGGACCACCAATATCTTGGCAAGTTCGAAGAACCCCGCGTAGATTGACGGTACAGGAACCCCCGCAGCCCATATCCAGCTTAGGTCAATCACTTGGCTAGGTCCACCTACACTTGAGAAGTCAACCAAGCTGAGGGTGGCGACACCATTGATTGCCGATAAGGTATACATACCCGCAATGCCAACGATGATTAGTACTGCACCGACGTGTGTATAGATGAAGTATTTCAAGGCAATTTTGGTGGATTGGGGTTTAGTGCCCCACTCAGCGATAAGGAAGTAGCTGGGGATAAGCATCAGCTCCCAGAGGACGTAAAATTGGAAGAGGTTGGTTGCAATCACGACTCCGAAAATACCCGCATTGTAGAGCAGAAGCAAGGCATAGTATTTGCCGTGTCCATGTTCCTTCTGCATGTAAACTAAGGAATAGATGGTTGCCGCCATGGTGAGTATAACGACGATTCCGGCTACTGTGACGCTGAGTCCATCAAGGAGCCAACCGAAGACGAAAGGCCCCCATATGAACCATTCGAGGTAGACGCCTGTTAGCGTTGCTTCCCACCATGCGAGAGCATAGGTGACAAGACTAACGAGCATAATCACAACTGCAAAGATTCCGGAATAGCGTCCACTACGCCGTCCAATGATGTAGACAATCAGTGATCCGAATATCATGAGCAACATGGTAATTGAGAGCCAGGGTACGAGCGCCATCTTGTATCACCTCATGGTAGGAAGGGAAGAGGTATCATCAGTACGCCTCCTATTAGCTGAAATAGCAGTAGAAGGATGATGAAGACGAGGGCACCGATAAGCAGTAGAATCATGTTCCAACTGTGAATACCGGTTTGAATTCGACGCCACCGATGGCTTAGCCCAGTTGCGCCATCAGCGATTAAATAATTGGTACCATCAACGACTTTGACTTCGATGTTGTTATAGAGCCCTCGAGCGAACCAGAGACCACCATCAACGAAGACTTTGTACATCAGGGCATTCCAGTACCAGCGCTTATAGAAGAACTTGTACAAGCCACCCAGAACACCTCGACCCACGAAGTCAGGACTCCAGCTGCGTCGGATATAGAACATGTATCCAAGGAATCCGCCAACCAGGACGATGAGAAGTGAGAGATAGAAGGTAGGAGATGCAATCAATTGCTGGAACATGTGAATATATTCTTCAATTAACGTTCCTAGATGGGGGGGATTCGGAATCAGACTGTATTGAACATCCCAGAACGCATAGAAGAATTGTTTGAAAATTGGTTCTAGGAATCCAACTACAATCGCTGCTACAGCGAGAATTGCTAGGGGAACCCACATCACGGCGGGTGGATCATGTGCGGGTGTGCCTTCTTTATCGAGGTGTTGGACATTCTTACTCGGTTCGCCGTGGAACGTAAGTCCGAACATTCGGAAAGCATAGAAGATTGTCATCACAGCTGTGAGTGCGCCAAAGAAGAGGAAGATCCATCCCCAAAGGCTGCCAGCCATTCCGAGTTCATAGGCCGAAGTTAAGATCAGTTCCTTACTCCAGAAAGCTCCAACGAATGGGAAACCTCCGAGGGAGAGTACCCCGATGAGCATCACGATCCATGTGATGGGCATGAGTTGACGGAGCCCACCCATATCGGTCATGTACTTACTATGAACGGCGTGAAGGACGGCACCGGCAGAAAGGAAGAGAAGGGCTTTGAAGACTGCGTGAGCCGCCAGGTGGAAGACCCCCGCCGTGTATCCTAAGACGCCATCGGCAGTAAAAGCGAATATGCCTAAGGCCATGAACATATAGCCCAGTTGACTAATCGTACTAAAGGCGAGGACTTTTTTCAGTTCATTAGCGGTCAGTGCCATAGTGGCAGTCATAAATGCTGTAAATGTGCCGATAATTGCGATGATGAGGAAAAAGTTACTTAGCACTACGCTGGCGATTGTCGCACTTGCAGCAAAGAAGCCAGAGACAAGAATCGGAGCCATACGAGCGACCAGATAAACTCCGGCTTTGACCATTGCAGCAGCGTGGATTAAGGCAGAAACAGTAGTGGGTCCTGCCATGGCTTCAGGAAGCCAGAACTGCAATGGGAACTGAGCGCTTTTTCCGATAGGACCAAGGAAGAATAGCAGGAATACTCCAAACAGGAGAAGTCCGTTCAAAATGGCAGCCATGTTGAAGAGCCAGGTGAAATCATAGAGTAGGACCTGATAGTTTAGGGTTGGAATACCTGCAGATACGGTGAAGAAGAAAATGAAGATGATAGAGATGAGTAACCCAACATCACCCACCCGGGTGACGATGAATGCTTTCATCCCACAGTGTGAATTGTATTTGCCTTCAGTGAGGTCACCCAGTTGATCATCGTGGATCATATTGGACCGGTTATACCAGAAACCAATCAATGCGTATGAGCAGAGTCCAACAATTTCCCACCCGATGAATGTAACAAACAAGGTGTTTGCCATTACTAAAAGCGTCATGCCACCGATGAATAATTGCATGAAGAACCAATAGCGGGTGAGCGAAGCGTCACCTTTCATGTAGCCTAAGCTGTATAGAAGAATGAGAAAGCCGAGACCCGTGGCGATGCAAGCCATGAAAACTGAGAGAGGGTCTACAAGCATCCCAAACTGAATCGTCCCAATGATTGGAACAGTCAACCAATCAATGGATGTCTCGTACCAGAGCAACCAGGGCTCTGCCCCTGTTCCGCCAATCCAAGTTGTTCCAGACCAAATGAAGGGAAGCATAGCTAAGGCCATAATCATGCCTAAGGCTCCGAAGATAACCGCAGCAATGTCACGAAGACGTGGGTGAATCTTCGCCAAGATCGGTGTCAGGAGAGCTCCAATGATTGGGAACAACCAGCAAAGCCAAGCAGCGTAAGGAAGCATTTTTCTTTTTCACCCCAGGTTAATGACGCAATTTGTTGAGTTTTCGGATATCGAGGGTTCCGAATTTATTGTAAGCCCGAATGAAGAACGCCAAGGCAATCGCTATGACTCCGCCACCAATGCAGATGCTAACGATGACAATCGCCTGGGCCATTAAATCAATGTAAAAGCCCGACCACGCCGTCGCAAACACAATGAAGTTCAGATGAGCGCCATCAAGCAATAATTCCAAGGCAATCAGGAATTTTATCATGTTCCGTTTGGTTGCCATACCATAGAGGCCAATCACATACAGGAAAACCGCTAAGATGAGAAACGCCGTAATGGGAACTCCTAAAATTTCAAGATACGACATAGTGTCTTACTCCTTCTCCTCTGTTTCAGTAGGCTTCTTTGTAATCTCATAGAAGAACGCGGAACTTGCCAAAGCCGCAGCTAACAAAAACACACCTAACAGGACCATGTCGAGACCCCGATAATGCCAGAGCATATTACCCAATGATTGAATCATAGCATACACATTATCCGGAGAGGCAACAAACCGCATTGCCCACGCAGCAGGATCAACCACTACACTGGGATCTAAGTAGATGTTGTATGCCATACCGATTATATAGGCGGCAACGATTCCAAACATCAGGGTGAGGATAAAACCAACGACTTTGATTCTCATCAGACGTCCTCCTCTTCAACTTCCCCAGTCCCACGACGAGTTGTTAATGAGATACCTGAGATGATGATCACAGTTACAGCCCCAGCATATATCGCGAGTTGGAAGAAGGCAACCCAAATCGCGAATAGCACCAAATAGATAAGGGCAAGGGTGACCGCGGAGCCCGCTAAATAAAGGGCCGCATGTAGTAGGTCTTTATCTTCGATGGCTAGAAGTGCGAAGATGGCAGTCATGATAATGAGGATGTATACGGCATACATGCTCAAATGCAGCCCTGCGATGAAGAAGTCGAGGGCAAAAAGTAACAGCATAATTACACTTAGAAGTATCAGGCCTAATAGGCCAATGACAACGGTGCGTGATAATGACATCGTTGGACTCTCCGTCACGGTGACTGAGGTACTTAGACCCGCTTTTTGCTGTGTTCTGCTTAAAAGTGTGACTACAAGTTTGAACTTTTATTGAGCTACCGTGTTTCTAGATTTTTTCATACTAATTTAATGAAAATGATTATACGAGAGAGGTTCCATCTACCTTCAGAAGCCTACATCAGGGAGGATTGCTGACCGTTTCGTTACTCCCAATCATTTCCGTATTTGGTTACAAAAATTCAGGAAAGACTACTGTAACCACAAAAATCATTACTCACCTTGTGACGCAAGGGCGCCGAGTGCTCAGCGCCAAACACGTTGGTGAACCCAAGTTTTCCTTGGATTCACCGGGAACTGATTCATATCGCCATCTCAAAGCAGGAGCCAAAGCAACCTTTCTTCATAGCGAAACATCCACGACCCTCCTGCTTCAACACCCAATCACTGATCTAAACCAAATATTACACTATGGTCAAACCGCAATCCCATCAGATGTAATTGTTCTAGAAGGCTTTCGGGAATGGACCCAAAGAAGCCCCGATATTGCCAAAGTTATCTGTGTTCGAAATCTTGAAGAAGTTGTGGAGTTTCAAACAGAGACCGTTAGTCCAATCCTTGGACAATGTAGCTTGGACACCGAACTATCTTCGGTAATTCGAATCCCTGATGAATTTCCATTCCTGCTAGAAGCGATTGATAAATGGCTTCTCACTAATCCAACAAGGAAAATAGGTGACGAGAAATGACACCCGATGAAAGAAAAACAACCCTTATTGTATTTGACCGTGAAATAGAAACAAACGAGTATGTTGACAAACTCTTACAGAGCGTAGTTCTCGCAATTCTCTCAACCTTGAGAGCCCCCAAACTAAAGGGCACAGAAAAGGTTCGAATTGAAATCAGTGACTAGCTTGTCCCAAAAAAAGCGAGTATAAGTCTGACCCTATTAGCTAGGTTAAGCTTTTGCTAAGTCTAACACTCGTGAATTTCCGGATACCAGAGAAAAGGAAAACTTCCTGCGGCAGCAAGCCTTTTATACAAAGCCAAACCCTTGAACTGCTAACGAGCCATAAAACCTGTGGTGAACGCAAACAATGCAGGGTGATTATTTCAGCTGGCTAAATAACATAGGTAATGTTGGCTGGTTTCTAGCCGCATTTGGCGTCATTCTTATTATCGTCCTTCTCTTGTATTGGATAGGCAAACGTATTGCGCCCAATAATCCCACGAAGGAAAAGTTGACCACGTACGCTTGTGGCGAGGATCTCGCTCCGTCGAAGGCTCAATTTCACACACAACTTATCCGTTATGCCGTTTATTTCACTATCTTTGATATCGTTGCATTTGTTCTTGCGACATCAATGGGCATTCTCGGATGGGTTCCAATCATGTTCCTGGGAGTCGCTTTTATCGCAATTCTCATCCTGCGAAAGTAAATGAAAAGAGGTAAACACGATGGGTATCGTTGACAAAATTGTAACATGGGCACGCATCAAATCACCGTGGGTGCTTCACCTAAACAGTGGTGGCTGCAATGGCTGCGATATTGAAATCCTTGATGCACTAACACCGCGATATGATTTAGAAAGATTTGGCGTCCTATTGAAAGGGAGTCCACGACATGCCGATGTACTCCTTTGTAGTGGTCCAATCACCAAACAAGTAGCCAAACGGTTTTTACGAGTTTACAATCAGACCCCAGATCCCAAATTTGTTGTTGGCATCGGGGCGTGCACGATGTCAGGCGGTGTTTTCCGACAGTGCTATAACGTTACGGGTGGGTTGGAGGATGTTATCCCTGTGGATGCATGGATTCCTGGCTGCCCACCGAAACCAGAAGCAATCATTTATGGCGT
>JBHLPI010000072.1:0-10793 GCA_048939595.1 Promethearchaeota archaeon
TGTGTAAAGCGAACTAAATCATCATAATTCTTTTCGAATTTCTCTTTTGAGATTCCGTACTCTTTCAAGCTATGGGGTACTTCTAGTTCTTGCATCAGCTTCAATACTGCATCTCGAAGCTTGGTAGTTGCAGTTTGATCATCGTCGTCAGGCTTTCCTGTTCCGATTGCACGGGATAATTCACCGTACAAATCAGCGCTGGTTTTCACGGCGAATTCGATGGAATAAGGGAGAACCATTCCTACTGTGATGCCGTGGGGTATTTTGAATACTGCCCCCATTGCGTGACCAAAAGAGTGGGTGATTCCGAGGAACGAGTTACTCCAAGCGAGCCCACTAATGGAAGCGGCATTATGTAATTTCTCACGGGCTTCAGGGTCATCAGGATTTTCATAGACTTTCGGGAGGTATTCGAAAATCATTCGCGCAGCATGAATACACAAACCGTTGCTGAAATCGTTTCGCCACTGCACTGTATATCCATCAATAGCTTGTGCTAAGGCATCCATGCCAGAAGAGGCAGTAACTTTCGGTGGCATAGATTTCGTGAGCGATGGATCTAAGATTGAAATATAAGGTATTAATTCGGGGTGAGTGAGTTCCATTTTGTTCCGATCTTTTGTGTCAGTAATAACCGCAGCCCAGGTTGCGTCAGAACCTGTTCCAGATGTTGTGGGAATTGCAATTAATGTTGTCTTACTTACAGAAATAGGGGTGAGCGGTGTAATATCGATAATTGGATGGTTTGGATGTTCATTAAGAATCCGAGACACCTTAGCAACATCAATCACGGATCCACCGCCTAAACCGATTATCAGATCTGGATTGAACTTGCGAACCTGCTTCGCACAGGCCTGGGCTACGACATCGGGAGGTTCGGGAGTTACGCCATCAAAGAAAGCGACTTCTTTTCCACTCTCTTTCAGTTTTCGCAGAACAATATCTAAGAATCCCAATTTAACAATAGTTTTGTCTGTGACAACAAAGGCGCGTTTACCTTCAATTTCTTTCAGGTGGTCTAGCGCATCTTTGCCAAAGACAATAAGTCGGGGACAACGGAAATACCACATTCTAACTACCTCTTTGGGGTCATGCAAAGATTTTGCATGCACTCTTCACAAATCTACATCCTATAATCAATTCCAGTAAAAAAGTGGATAGGATACGGAGGCTTTCTCCAATGACCATGGGCTAAAGTCTAAAATTCGGTTTTAATCATTTGCGCGGTTCGAACCAATTCTTTGGCTGCACGGGTGGCACGCATAACCTTCGCCCGGTCCCCAGTTAGTTTCATTTTCCGAGTGAGTAAGGCCTTAATGGGATCCAGTCGGCCTTCAATGATTTCCTGCCAGTTGGAATATTCACCTTCATAAATGAAAGCAGTTTCTTTGGAGTCTCGATTGGAGAGCATTTCGTAGCTTCGACACGTTCCATGCCATAAGTCCATCCACATTACTATCTCTTCGTCAATTCCGGCATCTTTGTCTGACCATACGATAAACAGAAAGTCGCCTTCCCATGTTTCAGCGGCTTCAGCATAGGCTTGATTATCATTCAAGGTCTTGACAAACTGTTCAATCCATTCGGGTGTACCAAATTGTACCAATATCGTTCACCAGGTTCGACAGGAATATGAAGTGATAGATGAAGACATCTTTATATTCTGTCTTTTCGTTCAAAGAATTTTACCCAAATGGCTTAAATTCAAGTGCTCGGGATGTTGCCCTGTTATTGAGTGTGAGAACAAAATGGTAAAATATACACTAGTGCAAATTTCGGATTTACACATCGGTGAATCCGGATATCGCAAAGACATGATTATTTCTGCAGTCGATGAAATTAACAAAATGAAGCCCAACCTAGTCATGGTATGTGGTGATCTGACATGGAATGGTGTCCGTGAACAGTTCCTAGAAGCGCGTGATATTTTACAGAATCTTGATTCGCCTGTGATTTATACCATGGGAAATCATGACGCCTCTAATGTAGGCTACTTGATCTTTGAGGAACTATTCGGCCCT
This sequence comes from Promethearchaeota archaeon, assembly GCA_048939595.1. GTDB lineage: Archaea > Asgardarchaeota > Hermodarchaeia > Hermodarchaeales > Hermodarchaeaceae > Hermodarchaeum. The sequence continues at coordinate 2,022 of JBHLPI010000072.1, forward strand.
CGTTTTGCAGAATACCATGACGATACCCTTTTTCTCATGGCGGCGGATAGTTCAGAGCCAGATTTGGATACCGGCCATATTGGTAGAGAAGGTCGGAACTTCATTGACAAATACTTCTCAGATGTTGAAGAAGGATTACTGAAAGTCTTCGCCTTACATCATCATCTGGTTCCCGTTCCTCGGTCAGGTCGAGAACGTGACAGCATGGTTGATTCAGGGGATATGCTCGAACTATTAATGCACAAAGGAGTAGGTTTAGTTCTCAGTGGTCATCGACATTACCCCTGGGTATGGCGGCTTGAAAACATGGTATTAGTCTATTCAGGAACCTGTGGGAGCCCTCGACTCCGCGGCAGCCCCTGCCAAAATTATAACATCATCAATATCGGTAAAAACACAATTGATATCTCCACCAAGCTCATTGGCGGGCCTAGACGACGACGAGGACGGTACCGCTGGGGAAAACGAGGAATATCCTTACGGAGTAACAATTCACCCTAACCGGAGGGAAAAGCAGGGCAGATTTCTCTAATGTCTCGGGAGTTGTTCTGTACACCTCTGACATGGACCGAGCGGCACATTTTACACCCAAATCCTAGGACTCAAAGTTATTGAAACGGACCAGGGCTTGCTACCCTCCAATTACAAAACGTGAAGCTTTACTTGTATTATGCCGAGAACCCATCAGAGACACCCACTGAATCACTGAAAATGTCTAAAGTTACATTCAAAGTCGATGATATTGATGCAGCTTTCCATCATCTGCAAGAAGCCAAGGAACAAATAACCCGTAGAATTGTCAAATATAGTCCAACGACTTTTGTCTTCAATTTTCTTGATCCAGACGGGAATTCGCTAGCCTGTGAAAGTGACACACGGGCCCACTGAATAGCTGAAGGAGGCTTCATTGCGCTTTAATTTCAGCAAGCAGAGAAGGATTGAGGTTACTTCCACTCGCTATAATAGCGACGAGGTCATCCTTGTGGATGGGAATCCGCTTTTCTAGTAAGGCTGCAATACCCACGACACCTGCAGGTTCGAGAGGCTGATGTTCATGGTGGAGGGTCCAGCGAATTGCCTGTCGTAATCCTTGTTCTTCAACAAGAACCACATCATCGACATGCTGTAAGCCAATGTTAAGATTTAATTGGGCAGTATTGCCGGCTAACCCATCCGCAATGGTAGGTTCCACAGGAACATGAAACAGTTGTTGTTTTCGGAAATTCTCATAGAAGGCATGAGTTGCAGTGGTTTGGACTCCGATAACTCGAATCGTTGGATCAACAGTTTTGACCCAAAGTGAAATACCAGAGATTAGTCCTCCACCGCCTATTGGCACAACAACAAGACTGACTTCAGGTAAATCTTCTAAGAGTTCATAACCTACCGTACCTTGACCGGCAATGACAAGCGGATCTGCATAAGCGTGAACAAGCGTGAGTTGCTTCGACTCAGCGTAGTCAACACTATAAGCGGCCGCTTCATCATAGTTGCTCCCGTGCTCGAGAATCGTTGCACCATACTCTTTGCATTTCGCCATCTTTAGTGGTGAAGCACCATGCGGAACAATGACTGTTGCCGGAACATTCAATTGTTGAGCTGCATAGGCGACCGCAAGTGCATGGTTCCCAGTGGAAGCAGTAATAACACCCTGCTTTGCTTTAATTGAAGGAAGAGATGCAATCTTGTTATAGGCGCCACGTAGCTTAAAGACCCCAGTGCGCTGAAGACTCTCCCACTTGATATACACTCGAGCCTCTGCGATTTTTCCAAGCGCCTTGGAACGCAACACAGGTGTCCGTTCTATGATACCTACCAACCGTTTGCGCGCTTGGAGAATCATCCGGGGTGTAACAGGAAAAGCTGAAGCGAATGAAGAACCCATGGTTCAATTCACCATTACAGCAGCAATAACCTTTCGGGAAGATAACGATTTCTTAGAAGAGCTTTTTTGTATCAGTGCAGGTACGATTGTTTATAAGTCTGCATTTTCGTTATTGGAAAGCAGAGCGTGACCCCTATGTCCCGAGATGAAATTCAACAAAAACTCCATTGTCGACGGTGTGGTCGCCCACGAACTGTGAATCGGGTAAGTAAACCCTCATCTAATAAGGTGAAACTCTATATGTCGTGTCCCGTTCACACCAGTCAAGTAACCTATTCTATGGCACTCAGCCAATATGACGAAGTAAGTGACCTTGTCCGTGAACATGTCCTCCTATGTAAAAAATGCGGACAACCCGTTGACATTGTCGGTCAACGCGCAGGGAATCTTACCACGAAGCTCAACATTCAGTGCCCTGAGCATGGAAGTGGTGAACGCCAAGTTAACAATTCACTCCTCGATCCTATCCTTTCAGCTGTTTCTGCATCAGCCACTAGCAGAGCAACACCAACTGCACCTACAACTATGGCAAAATTCTGTCCAAGTTGTGGCTCACCAGTTCCTACCGCTGAAGCAAGATTCTGTCATCACTGTGGGGCTTCTCTGGAATAGGTTTTTCAATTCGTATCCTAGCGCCGGAGATAAAAGAAGATGAGAATAGGTTTCCGCCGCTAGGTTTGCTTTCTTTTTGGAGGAAAGATCTTTCTCGCTGAGGTAACATACCCTGTATGTCCAATCATTCGAGTTGCGGGGCGAGTTTTTCCGGGACGCACAAGAATTTCCCTTTCAAGGAGTTCCCGGGTCATGATTTCTGTGAAATGAGATTCATACAAAGCATCAACTGTCCGCTGAGTCTGCTCAATGGTTGGAGAGAAGGATACCAATACCCCACCACCCTGAAGCGCCGTATAGGCGAGTGGAACGACATCCCAAGGCACAGCCATATCCAAAACCACTGCATTAACCTCAGTTTCTTTGATTCCATGGAGTATGTCCTGCTGCTGAATCGTAATCACTTGGGTCAAGCCCGCCTTCTCGATATTCTTCTGTGCTTCTTTAGCAAAATCATCACGAACTTCGTAAGAGAAGATATGGCCGTCAGGTGCCACATGATATCCGAGAATCGAAGTCAGTGCGCCGCTTCCCGTGCCTGCTTCAACAACTTTGGAGCCGGGTCCGATTCCTGCTAGGAGAAGAATTAGACCGGCATCCTTGGGATATATAATATTAGTTTGGCGCCCCATTTTAATGGCCTGATCCCGTGGCAAGGGAGGAAGCGCAGCGATATGCGTGCCAAGGCTTGTGGAGATAAGACTCCCAAAAGGTTGTCCGATCACTTGATTAAATTCGAGAATACCGCGGTGGAGGTGAAACGACTTTTCTGGTTCCACTCGAAGAAGCCAGTGGCGACGCACATCAAGGTAGAAGAGAACTTGATCACCAGATTGAATATCGGTCAAGGGTATCCACCAACGTGCCTTACGCCCCTTTCCTTTTCAGCCTTCTGCCCTGATGTTTCAAGTTGCCGTAGAAAATCCAAAGTCAGAGAAAATCAGAGGAAACAGTTAAGGGGGTTCCCTCGTATGTCTGAAGACAGGAGGAAGAAATGTGGCAGCACAGCCAATTGAAACCATGACTGCGCTTAAGTGCCAATCCTGTAATGCCCCCCTCGCAGTAAGCCCTGATGATGTGATCATTGTATGCGCTTACTGTGGTTTTACCTCAACAATCGAGGGAGAAAAGATCGAGAATCATTTCGTCTTAGAACCCACGATTAACGCGGGTGAAATCCGCGATACGGTCACTAAGTGGGTCGGGCGTGGTGGCAAAGCCCGTGTAACGGAGTCACACCTGCGGTTCGTCCCCTTCTGGGTAGAGTCAATGCATGCATTTACTTCATACCAAGGGTACAAGAAGCACACCGAAACGGAATACTACACTGATTCGCAAGGCAAACGACGTTCACGAACAAAAACAGAATATGAGCCGATACAGGGTCAATTCAACGAAAATCGTTCTGTAAACGTCTTGTGTCGAAGAGGTGCAACCTTCTATAGTCTTGGCGAACTGGATAAGGCACTACATGTGACTAAGAGGGGAATCCAACCCTTTGATTATAATGCCATCACGGCGATTGAATCAAAGCCTCTCTTTTTGAACAGCGAACTCATCGACGCCGATGCCTACGAGATAGCCGAAACTTTTGTGGCCCAAGATCACCGCAGCCGTGCGGATGCTAGGGCCACAGAAATCTGGGACTGCCAGAGCCAGATTAGTAAAACTGGGTCATTCTTACTGCATGTCCCACATTGGCTTGTCCGCTACCAGTTTGGCAGCGAAACCTACCGTGTCGGTATTGACGGTCACACAAAGAAAATCCTGAAAGGGGAAATTCCCATTTCAGGGAGCTTTCGGGGAGCGATGTTCTTTCTGAGTATTATTGCAGTACTCTTGGGAACGATAGGGACCTACTTTGTCGCTCAATTCCTCGGCTCTGAATATGCGCTATTTTCACTCGCATTGGTCGTTGTCGGCTTAGTACTCGGTGTTGTTGGAACCCAACAAAGCTTCAAAATCAGCTCTGAAAAACGAGGGTAGCCAAGGAAAAAGGTGAAAGAAAATGGCAACAAAACATTGTATGAATTGTGGCGCAGCGCTAAACATCCATCCAACAGATGCGATCATCACATGTAATTACTGTGGAACCTCATTCACCCCTGATGGAACACGCATGAAAGAGCATTTCGCCCTTGGTGTTAACTACACGCAGAGTGATGCCTTGGATACTCTCAAGGCATACTTGGTGAAGGTTCCTGGTGTGGCTGATGACCTCGCAGAGAAAATCCAGTTGCAAGATCTCTCCATGACCTACTATCCCTATTGGACAGTAACAGTCCAAGGCGACGTTGTGTACAAAGGGATTGACCGAAAAGCCACTTTCCGAGGACAATCTGGAGGGCGCTATTCAAGTATACACTGGGAATGGGTCGCTGAATCAGGCCATCAGGAACAAACCCGGCAAATCCGTTTATACGCGGGCCCGAAGGCACGCCCAGAAATCGTAGGTTACCCCATTGCAACACGGTCTCGAAGATACTTCAATTTTGAAGAAGTCCAGCAATATACAGGGAATGTCTTGTTCTCAAAGGTATCAGCCGAAGAAGCAAAGCAACAGGCTACCACGGCTACTCGAAACATGATTTATTCCCGTATTAAACGTGAAACCGAAAAAATCGATGACGCCCGAGAAACCTTCCAAGTGACCGACCAAGCTTACATTCACGTACCCATCTACCACATCAAATTCTCTGTGGGAGGCGGAAAAACCTATGAAGCAGCACTCGACGCCTCGAATGGCCGAGTCATCTATTCCCAAATCCCCACAACCACTGGCTTCAAAATCAAAACCATCGGTATGTCCTTCATTTGGTTCCTACTCACCATCGGTGGAGCTGTTCTGACATACCTAGCGTATAGCGGAGTTCCGCTACTCGGACTCAATCAAGAATACCTCTTTTATGCGGGGATTGGTCTTACAATCATTCCATTAGCCTTAGCGCTCATGACCATTTATTATGGATCACGGAAGACTGCTGCTGAGCGCGCCCAATAACCCCAACTGACCGCACTTGCAAGCCTTTACGATCACTGAGTAGTGGACACCATCCAGGGTTATGTATCAATTAGACCAAAGAAGGAAATCGATTCCACTGGCGAGATTTTATAAGGTCTCAACACAATGCCTAGATAGCGACCATCGAGGTGATCTCCTTGGGAGACGATGATAAACCATCCATAATGGAAAAAGTCGATGACGAACGCACTCTCACCCAAAAAATAATGAAATTGATCCCAGGCTGGCGGGGATATAGGATTAAAGAAGAACGGCGCAATGCCGACCGAATTCTACGCGACCAAATCATAACACGCCTACGCCAAAGTGCCGACAAAATCCAAGACATCCGCTCCGCCATTGTCGAAGCAGAAATTGAAGATTCCTATCGAACCGTCGAATCACTCATGAGCCGAACCGAGAAGCTCATCAGCCAAATAGAACACGCGGATTACGGCTACCGTCCTTTCTTCGATGCCATCAAGATTAAAGAAGATGACCTAGAGAACATGCTGCGCTATGATAGCTGGTTTGTTGAACAAGTCCAAGCATTTGACATTCGGTGTAACGATGTCTTGACGCTAGTTGAAGACGATCCTGATGAGGCAACTGGTCATATTAAGGATCTTCGAAAAATGGTTTCCGCCATGAACCGTAAGTGGAAGGAACGAGAACAAGTCATCATGGGCATAGAAGTTGTGTAACCGAACGGGTACCAGCTTTAACCCTGTTGTGAATCCTTCCCACTTTTTCTCTTTTTATTTTACATAGCAGTACTTACTTCATGTAAGAATTTCAATCGAATACCAAAATTGGTTGACCCTTTCAACTAGTTCTCTTTTTCCTTATTCCGTTTATCTCGAACTTTGTTCATGAAATCGGGTGTGATAACCGTGACGCCTTCTTTTTTAGCAGCATCGACAACGCCTGAAATAACTCGCCTCAGAAAGAGGCGAGGTACATTCACAATTTTTTCGGCGGCTTCAGGCATCCATTCAACGGTAGGATCATGACGTTTCGCAGCATAGAGCACAGTGTTGACGCTGGTGCCTTTTGATTCAGGAATCTGATAGGCAAAGGGTTTGCTGCTTTGGGTGAACCAGAAATTCAGATTGTCGCGGAATCCGTATCCCACAGGGATGCGGGGAAAGGATTTGGCGTCCATCCCATGGATAATGGCTTTCTTATATTTGGGCTTCAGAAGAATCTGTTCAACGCGTAGGAGAAAGTTTTCACACCCTCCAACTAGCTTGGATGGAGCCGAAGAATCCCAGGTGCATTCATAAACCTGGAACGCTTCTTCAACGATTTCCGGATATTCTGTGTTATTTTCACCAATGTTGCGAGCTGAGGGAAGAAGGGTAAAGATACTGTCTTTCATTTTCTCTTCGGTGGTGTCGCCAGGGTAACCTAGGAGTACACAGTTTTGCAGGTACTTCTTTTCATCGGGTAGAAAATTAATTGCGCAATACTGTGTTCGCCGAATATTTTGTGCCGTGTTACTATCAGCACGTGTAATCAGCATCATGGCATACTTGTCTTCATCTGCAATCATATGAGGGAATACAAGTGAGTAAGGTCCAAGATTCGTCAGCCCCGACTCAGCGAGGGTTGAGATGAGAACAATCGGCATTGGAAAGAAAGAACTGGTTTGATAGAAATTATCCAAGATTCTAATTGATTCAAAATGGTCGACCATCTTGGCTTTCAATCCCCTTTTTGAAGTGTTCGTAGAATCACGCTAAAAGGGTTTTTTAGTTGCACGCTAATTCTATAATTAAAATCGATGGATTATGTTTTTCTTAACTTATTGAATATTGATGAGTGTTTAAAGGCAGGAAAACTCCTTTCCTATCTATTAACTTCAATAGGTAGAAAAGAATGGCTTTCACGACAGCAATTGATGAAAATCTAGCTCGTGGACGACGAGCCATTAAGAGAGCGTCAATTGTTGTTATGGCCTTAGCCATTACATGGTTTCTCATGGCATTCCTATCGGGAAGTCTGGGTCTTTTAGCCAAGGGGATCGACTCAATCTCAGACTTGATTGCTGTTCTTACAGTTTTTCTTGGTTTATGGTTAGCTCAACGAGATCCCAACCAGAAGTATCCTTATGGCTATTTCAAGGCTGAATCATTAGCTGCCCTGATTGTTGCAATCTTTATTTTTGTAACTGGCATGGGTGTGCTTTGGCAGGCAATCCAACGCATACTATTTCCAACAGAACTGAGTTTCATCAGTCTAGCGCTAGTAGTTTCAATTGCATCAATTCCGGTTATCTTCGTCATGTCCTGGTATCTAAAAAAAATTGGTCGAGAAACGGGAAGTAACGCTGTTTTTAACAAGGGTCAAGAATTCCAAATGGACATTCTTGCTTCCATTGCTGTCATTTTAGGATTGGTCTTTGCCCTCTTTGGTCTACCGTGGGTTGAATCCATTGTAGGATTTATAATTGGCTTATTGATTTTAAGAAGCAGCCTGCAGTTGTCATATGAATCTATACTAATTCTAATGGATGCCGGACAAGACCCCGAGAAGATTGAGGCAATCGAAAAACTCGCTTCACCTATCCTCGGCGTCCTCGGAGTTCACGCCATTAAGTTGCGAAGAGCAGGCCCAATTTGCTTTGGAGAAATGCATCTGGAAGTGGCTGGAAAAACAACAGTGCTTCAATCACATCTCCTCGCTGAGGAAATATCCACGCGCGTAAAGGAGACTTACTCAGATGTACTTTCATTTCTTGTCCACGTTGAACCGGTTCTTCCTGTTACCTTTCGAGTTGCATTACCAGTGAATCAGGGAGATGCGACGCCAGATTCAAAGCCCAGCTCCCACTTTGGTTCAACACCTTACTTTTTAATAATGGATGTTGACCGACGAGAGATCGTACTTTGGGAAGTCATCCCAAATTCAGCAGCTAAAGAGAATAGACAACGAGGTAAAAACACAGCACACCTTCTCATTGATGCGAAAGTGGAAATTGTATTTGCAGAGAAAATGGGCGAAACGCCACTCAGTATCTTACGAAACCACTTAATTCATGTCTATTGTCAAAATTCTAAGATAAGCTGCCGCAAGAACCTCGAAGCCTACCTTGAAGACGAGCTCCCCCCTCTAAAGGCAAGAGAATCAACCCAATTCTTTTAACATCAGAATTCCAGTTGATATTCTTAGTAGAAATCAGGTAGTTCAAAGAGAAGTCGTAAAGTTGAAAAGGCTGGGCACGAATGGCAACCCAGACCTTCTGTACCTTCCAAACTGGATTTCCAGAGGG
>JBHLPI010000161.1:0-3327 GCA_048939595.1 Promethearchaeota archaeon
CGGCTGCGGTGGGAGCCATTCCACGCTGCTGCAAGGAGGGGATGAGCATGCGACGAAAAATGAGTTCTTCAAACACTGCGGCACCAATGGTGGCGGTTGCAAAAAACATGACGATATTCCAGGGATTTGATAGGTGTTGAGGTCCCAGAATAATATCTCCGTAAGAGTGTTCAATGGGGATTCCCAATGCCGTGGTGACAAAAAATAATACTAAGGCCAAGCCCATGGCGACGGTTAAGGTAAAACAAGCCACTCCAAGCACTTTGAGTGTCCGAAACATAGTTGGTGTCCTTTTTGCTACTTTTTGGAGCTTAAAGAATGGAATTAGGAAAAACAGGGTCACGATAATTCCAATGGTTTGACCGACAAGATTCATTTGAATCGAAGCCATGATGGGATCTGGAATGATGACTGGGACAAAGAATTGAACCATAATTAGCGACAGCGCGCCGATTGAGAGTACCAAGAGCCCGATAATGATGATAATGGCGGGAGTAAAGAAGTTCAGAAGTCCTTCATCGCGTTCCTGAATTTCCATATGATTACACCTGTACTGACTTCAGTGTTGTCTCGAAATAAATAGAAGCTACTCGTTTAATATGTTTTATTTTGGTAGCATGCTCTCTGTTATGGTGAGGGTGTGTTTCACAGTGACTTTGGTGGTACTCTCAGGCGTGGTTGATGGGACCCCGAGGTAGGGATTGCCATCGGTATGATCGACACGTCCACTATAGGTTTTAGGAACAAAATCAGGGTCTTTGCGGCTGGAAGATTTTACTTCAAAGGGTGTATTAAAAATCAGGGCTAAATCAATGGGGAATTCGTCTCCTGCCTTGTATGCAGTGGCGAAATTATTCATCCACTTTTCGAAAAAGGTTTGTAGATGGAACGTAAACTGTGTCGTCCCTTTCCCTGTGATTGCCACCGAAGCTTCGGCAAAACTCCCCATTTCTGGGCCTTCATAATTATGTCCTAGGAGTTGAGTGAATCCTACAGAAGCAGATGCTGGAGTTAACGCGGGATCGTAGGTTACATCGATGATCACATCCCCATTGGAGCTGGTGTGCATTGTGGCCGCCCATTTGGTGAGTTCGCGGTTGATACTGAGCTGGTTAAACCATGTTCCAGGATGAAACCAATGAAAGGTAATCGCATTAAGACCACAATCTTTAGGGAGAGTTTGGCGGTCTAGTTCAATATCGATAAGGCTTTCATTATACTCCAGGATTAATTCAAGTTTCCCAATTTTATCGAGGAGATAATCGTGGTATTCGTCTCCGCCTTCCACCATACTCCGAGCTACATAAACTCGGACGCGTTGATTCTCCAGAGGTGCGTTGTTAGCTGTGAAGGCGATTGAAAGATTAATGGAACGCGGTTGTTGGATGAGATGAATCGCTTTATCATAATCTTCTTGGTCCCAGTAGGCTAGCCGCGGCAAAGTATATTCACTTCACTTCATCTGTTGTTTTCACTGAATGCCCCTAAATAGGTGAATGTCTGACAGAGCTCAGGTTTTCCTGAAAAAACTTAACCTTCAAAGAAAAACCAGACAGATTTTTCCCGAAAACTTCAATCACGGGGGGCTGGATTCATCCATAATGTCCAAGATCAGTGGAGCCAATAGTAAGAAAGGCTTCACCGTATTCATTCCCGTCTTGGCACTTGTTTCGATATACGAGAGGTGGTAACCAGCTGCAAAATTCTGGATTTGCTCTGAAGTCACAGCTGGCCGTAAATCAGCTTTGTTACCCACGAACACAAGGGGAATATCTCCACATGCTTGTTTAACTTCCTTCGCCCAGAAATCCAACCTATCGAAGCTATCAGGCTTGGCTAAATCAAAGACGAGTACAGCACCCCGCGCACCTTTGTAGTACTTCTGACGTACCGGGCCAAAGCGTTCCTGCCCTGCAGTATCCCAGATTTGTAACCGAAGGGTTTTATCACCAATATTAATATCTTGGATGAAAAAGTTCACACCCAATGTTATGATATAACTTGGATTGAAAACCCCTTTCACATAACGCACAATTAAACTGGTTTTTCCGACCGCAGCATCCCCTACTACCACAACTTTTGCACGGTGTGTATAGGTAGGTCTGTCGGATTGATAACCAGGTGGAAGTGCAGTCATAGGAGTTCCATCACAAGCTTTTTCTGTAATTCATATTCTTCGATGCGCTCTTGTTCTGATTTAATGAGAGGAGCATAGTATTCGAAGAAAAGGGTTTCGTAACTTTGCCGTCGACGAGTTCGTCGGGCAATGGCAACAAATTCCTTCAGAATCATACTCAAAATATCCACAAGACCTCTTAATTTGACTCGTTCAGGATCCACTTGATCAAAGGAGATGACTCCATGTTTATCAAGATTGACAGGCCGCAAGGCAGGATCTGCATTGAGATGGGTGGATAGAATTCGTTGGATATCAGTGAAAAGCATCTCACGGGTCCGGTTGGTGATGACTTTCTGCAAGGTGATGTTGTAAAACTGAGTAAAGACGTCGAATAAGTCCATTACCTTAGCTGTTCGAAGTGTGGCTTCTCCGGTTTCCCAATGGGAGATAAGACTATCCACTAATTCATCAAAGACTCTTGCCCGTCGAGGATCACGCTGCGTGATAGGAATGTGAGAGGAGGCATCAGAGAAGTTCTCGAGGAAGCGGTTGTGAAGCATATCCAGATAGTCACCAAACCGTGAGGGGTCATCAGCGAGATCTGTGATAAAGACAAGAAGTAGCCCGTTTTCGTCATCAACTTTGAAGAAGAACCGGGAGTTTTTCATGGTGACCATATCGACATGTTGGGAGGTGATCTTTAAAGCTAACAGCTCGACGCTTGCGAGGAGTCCTGAGAGTAGTGTGGGGTTGTCAGAGACTTCAACCCACGTTCGACTATAGAGGGGTTGTCCTGAGTCCCACGCAATGACATAGAAGCTGTGAATAGCCATATCACTCTACCCACACTAATGGAATCCGTTGTCCAAATCAAGAAAACGTAGCGTCTGTTCTCCTAAATAAACTGTGCCTAATTAACCAATGAATGGTGTACGTTTTTTGATTACCGTAATGAATTTTTAGACTCGCGGTGATTTACAACTCATTGAAATTAATGAATTTAATGGGTTCTTTTAGGTTCTACAACCGACAAAAACCAATATTGCCCAGATAACAAATATTGTCGGAGTTTATTAGAAACTCGCATAACAATAAAAAAGGGTAGCCTTTCACTCCTTAGACATTCATGGTGGTCCTTATGTCAAACTTAACAACTATCACTACTATCGAAGAAACGGCCGCTCGTGCCTGGCCTGCCCAACATACAA
>JBHLPI010000014.1:0-35168 GCA_048939595.1 Promethearchaeota archaeon
CTAGCAGATGGCCTAATCACACACAACTGTATCGACGAATTTGATAAAATGCGTCCCCAAGACCGAACCGCCATCCACGAAGCGATGGAACAGCATTCGTTCCATCCTTCGTTCGAGGTGTTATTTTCTTCGGGTGAAAAACGGAAAATTGGTTCTTTTATTGATACTCTATTCGAAACAATGGCTGAGAGTAAGATTCAAGGAATTCACTGTGAGATTCTTCCACTAACTGAATTAGATTATAACATCTACACTACTGATTTTGATAAAACATTTCACACTACAATCAATAGAGTCAGCCGCCACAGTGCACCAGAGCATTTCATAAAAATTCATTTCTCTAATGGCAGGGATATTTTGGTAACACCTGAACATCCAATTTATTACTTTGCTGATAATGAGATAAAAGAGATTCCAGCTGAAGATATACAAGTAGGTTCTTTTGTACCCAGCATTAGAAAATTAGACATTGCTGAAAAGGACATTACCCTTGAAACAGATATAGAAAAGGGAAGAAAAGAAATAAAATTACCCTCTAAAATGACAGTTTCTCTTGCGCGTTTTTTGGGCTATTACATTTCAGAAGGTTATTGCCATAGAGGGTCATCTTACGAAATTGGATTATCAAATACCGACAAGAATGTAATTCGATCAATGAAACATACAATATTAGATAACTTTGGAATAGAACCTCTCGATAATGTCAAAAAGAATAATACATTACGGATAATCTCAAAGTCTCTGTATAATTACTTATTCAAAAATTTCCCAAAGTTAATGAGAAAATCTCTGAATAAACGCATACCACATCAAATATTCAGTTCCAGAGACGAAATAAAGGTTGCTTTCCTAAATACCGCCTTCATAGGTGATGGTAGTATCGAATCGGAAGCAGTTGCATATGCTACTTCTTCAAAAGGTTTAGCAGAAGATTATCAAGATCTTTTGTTAAGTCTTGGGATTCACACAAGGATTCACTCAGGACAATATCACACACCAAAAAGCAATGAGACACGAACAAGATACAAGGTTTACATTCGTGGAAATCATCTAGCATCTTACACAGAACTAGTTCTTCCTAAGTTAAGAAATCAACACGATCATCTCAAGTGGCTTATTGAAAGAAGTGAGAATTTTGAAAGAAACTATGATATTCTGCCAACAGGTGTTAGAAAACTTCTGATAGAATGTTTAAGAACTGTTGGTGTTTCTTATAAAACAAAATTCTTACAATTTTTGAAAAAGGACTATGCAATTACAAGGAATGTAACAGAAAGATTCATTGAGGATATACATCACCATCTTTGTCTCATTGAAACCGAAAAACAACCTGCGAATAACCTACAGCTAATATCACAGGCAAGCTTGGTAGAGGAAGCAAACACTATTGCTTCTCACACTGAGAACATTAACGTGATTCCTGACGAATACGACAAAGTAGCAAAGCTTCTTTCTATCATAGATCGCATAAAGGCCTTCAATTGGTTGAGAATTACAAAGATTGAGAAAATCAACAACGAAGGTGAATTCAAAACAGATTGGGTTTATGATGTAACTGTGGAACCCACTCATTGTTTCATTAGTCACGGTTTAGTGTTACATAACACAGTTTCTATAGCTAAAGCAGGAATAGTTGCAACACTGAATGCCAGAACAGCAATTTTAGCTGCCGCTAATCCCAATCTTGGTCGTTATGTTCCTGAACGGTCCTTTGCAGAGAACGTGAATCTTCCGGTTACGTTGCTTTCGCGGTTTGACCTAATTTTTACACTCACAGATTTGCCTGAGGCGGAACGTGATGAGCGTACGGCTGAGCATATCATCGCTTTGCACAAACAGAGAGGTCAGACAAAGGATCCCCCAATATCTGCTGATTTACTCCGAAAATTCATCGCTTATGCACGTCGAAGCATCACACCAGTCCTTACTGATGAGGCACTGAATGTGCTCAAAGATTTCTATCTAGGTATGCGAAAGTCCGGCGAACGTGAGAATGCACCAGTGCCAATTACTGCGCGTCAGCTTGAATCGCTCATTCGGCTCACTGAAGCCCATGCAAAAATGGCGCTTCGCGAAAAAGTTCTGGCGGAGGACGCACAAGCGGCGGTTCGATTGGTCCAAGTGTCGTTGCAGCAAGTTGGATTTGATAGCGAAACGGGGCAATACGACATCGATAATATTATGATAGGGCGCGCCAAGTCGCAACGAGACAAGCTCCAAGCGATTCTAACCATGATTCGCGAGCTCGAAAAAGAAACTCCGGGCGGTGTTCCGATTGAAAAATTGGAAGAACGAGCCGAACTCGATGGGATATCTGCAACCTTCGTTCGGCAAGCAGTTATTCAACTCCGGGACAAAGACGGATTAATCTTTGAACCACGCCCTGGGCGCCTGAAGTACATAAAAGGTGCCTAATCAAAGGTGGGAACAAGCCATAAAACGGATCGCTAGTTTACCCCTTAAAGCCTCGATTAAAAACTATTTCAAGAAAAAGGGTTTCACGACCCTATACCCTCCTCAGCAAGAAGCAATTAAAACGGGAATACTCGACGGAAAAAATATCGTTTTAGCAATACCAACAGCCTCGGGAAAAACCCTCATCGCTGAATTATGTATGCTAAAAGCAATTGTCGAGCAAGGAGGCAAAGCCTTGTATCTTTGCCCCCTTCGGGCCTTAGCTTCCGAAAAATATGACGAGTTTCGAACATATTCTGAACTAGGCGTGAATGTGGGAATAACAACAGGAGACTATGATACAGTTGAAGAAAAGTACGGTGCTTATGATCTCCTCATATGCACAAACGAACGTGCTGACTCCCTACTACGCCATCGAGCAAAATGGATGACAGACATCGCCATTATAGTAGCTGATGAAGTACACTTAATCAATGACCCTGGACGCGGTCCCACACTTGAAGTGGTCCTCGCTAGATTACGCCAACTAGCACCCAATGCACAAATTCTAGCCCTAAGTGCAACTGTAGACAATGCAGACGAGCTTGCAGAATGGCTTGATGGAAAAGCGGTTGTAAGTGACTGGCGTCCCGTTATACTCCGCGAAGGCGTCTATCATGAAGGACATGTTCATTTTCCAGAAGGAAAAGAGGAGCAATATCTTCCTGCCACTTCTTTTCCTATCGGTGATATCGCCCGACAGGTTCTCAAACAGAAAGGACAACTCCTTGCTTTTCTTAATACACGTCGATCTGCTGTAAGAACCGCACAGAAGCTTAGCTCAATAACAGCACCACGGTTGATAAAGACTGATCAGGCTAAGCTGGGTGACTTAGCTGAGAAACTCCTTCATTTAGGCGAAGTCACACAAGTAACTGACACGCTGACACGTCTCATTCGAGCGGGTGTCGCGTTTCATCATGCCGGACTTCGATACTCTGAACGCAAACTCATTGAAGAAGCATTCCGAAACAACTTGATTAAGGTCGTTTGCGCCACTCCGACCCTTGCGATTGGCGTAAATTTACCTGCACGAGTCGTGGTGATTCAAGAGTATCGTCGATTTGATAGAATCGAGGGCTACCAACCAATTCCCGTTTTAGAATACAAGCAGATGGCAGGACGTGCAGGAAGACCGAAATATGATACCACTGGAACTGCTATTCTCATCTCACGAAACGAAGGCGAACGCGATTTTCTTCTAGATTACTATACGCTCGGAACACCTGAAAGCATCATTTCAAAACTTGCCAGCGAATCCGCACTCCGAAGCCATGTGCTTTCAACTATTGCCATGAATTATGCGTCAAGTAAAGATGGTATAATGGAATTCATCAGGCAAACCTTCTTCGGGCATCAACGGGACCCGGATGAAGTTGAATACATGATAGATTTAATCGTCAAATTTCTCAAAGATGAAACGCTCCTCAAGCAACAAGGGAAGCGATTATCTGCTACACCCTTTGGCCGACGTGTTTCTCAGTTGTATATTGATCCCAAATCTGCTGTCATCATCCGCGATGGACTTGCCAAAGCGGTTAAACAATATGAAAACACTACTGACGTGTCTTTTCTGCATATGGTTTGTCATACACCTGATATGGCGAATCTCTATCTGCGACGGGGAGAAGATGAGCGGTTTCATGACTATGTCATCGAACACATTGATGAATTCTTAACACCGATACCGGATCCGCGGCATCACAGAGAGCGATACGAGTTTTTTTTGGCAGAGGTGAAAACTGCCCTATTAGTTAAAGCTTGGATTGAAGAGCTTCCCGAAGATCAAATTATCAGTCAATTCAAGATTGGATCAGGAGACCTTCTCCGATTAGTAGATACCCAAAAATGGCTCCTTTATGCCTGTCACGAGCTTGCGCCGATATTTGGCTATCAAACAGCTGTTTCTGATCTCGAAGAGTTAGAGTTGCGGACAAGATATGGAGTAAGACGCGAACTCACAGATTTAGTCGAATTGCAAGGTATTGGTCGTGTTCGAGCAAGATTTCTCTTCAGAGCTGGATTCATTTCCCAGAATCGAATTCGAGACGCCCCTTTAGACCAGCTAGCAGCTGTACCAACCATTGGCTCCCAAATTGCGCTTTCAATCAAACAGCAATGTGGCGGGGTAGTCAATCCAGAAGAAGAACAAGCGTTAAAGGATACGCGACGACAAACTAGCAGACAGACGCAATTAACACTGGATTAAGCTCTTCCACAAATTTCGAGGTTATCTACGTGCCGACTGGTTTATTCTATCATCCTGCCTTTCTGGAACACGAAATGGGTTTTAGCCACCCTGAACGCCCAGAACGCTTGACGGCTGTCTTAAAGTTTCTTGAAGAAAAGCAGGTATTCAAGAATGAAGATATTGCTTTGGTTACCCCTTTAGCAGTTAAACTGAATGAATTAGAACGGGTTCATCCAAAAGATTACATCGACCTCATTCGTAATGCGTCAGAACGAGAAGCTCGATTAGATGCTGACACCAGGACTTCAAAGGGTTCCTACAATGCTGCTATCCTAGCGGCTGGGGCAGGTATCACGGCTTGGGAACAGATTCAAGCAGGGAAACTCGACAATGCGTTTGCCCTTGTTCGTCCTCCTGGGCATCATGCGAACGAACAATCTGCCCGGGGTTTCTGTTTATTTAACAATATATCCGTTCTTGCCCGACACATCACAGCAACGGTTCCTGATAGTCGTGTTCTAATTGTTGATATTGATGCCCACCATGGGAATGGGACTCAAGAAATTCATTATACAGAATCTGACATCCTCTATCTCGGGTTGCATCAAGACGGACGTACTCTTTATCCGGGATATTCAGGTTATCCAGATGAACTAGGAGAAAAGGATGGAAAGGGGTTCAATATCAATCTCCCATTACCCCCCGGAACCACAGACCACTCTTTTCTCAAAGGTCTCACGACACTTTTTCCTCCAATCGTTGGGCAATTTCATCCCACAGCCATCCTCGTCTCTGCTGGCTACGATGCCCATTTCCGTGATTACCTCACTGGTCTCCAATTTAGTGCAGAAGCTTACTATGAGGCAACAAAAGCAATCATGGACGCTGCCCAGAAATACTGCCACGGTAAAGTAATCATGTTCTTAGAAGGAGGTTATGATCTACAAGCCTTAGCTGAATCGATATACAATACTCTCATTGCCATGAGCTATCAAAGTGACCCTATCCAAGAAAAACCACCAGTTGAAGACCCACGCATTGACAAATATCTGGAAACCCTTCTTAAGGAAATCAAAAGGCTTCTCAAACCATGGTGGACCTTCAATAGGTAATAATGTAAAAGAAAGTGGTGGGCCGGCCGCGATTTGAACGCGGGATCACCTGAAAGAGGGTCACCAAATAACTAGCAACCACGCCCCAGGCAGGCATCATACCATTCTAGCCAAAGGCAGCTGCCGGTCGGGATCTAGACCACCGGCCCATAGACTTGCTGTTAGAATTCACAAGTCCTTTTAATGTCTTTTCTAGGAAAAAGTATTCCAACAATCCTTGGACCTTATTCAGCATTACGAGTATATTGGTTATGATTTTTACTACTGTTCGTGCTTATTCTCAAGATACCCATGCTTGTAATACCAGGCAATTAATTCTCTCAATGCTTCTTGCATTGAGGTTTTTGGTGACCAACGAAGAAGCTTTCTTGCCTTCGCATTAGAAAACAAGCGGTTTTCATCCATACTCTGCACGGTTTTCATATGCCATAAGAAAGTCGTTCTTTGTCGATTCTTGAAAGGACTCAAAATTCCGATTCCAAGCTTGGCAAGTGCGGTCGGAACTTTTCTTTTTGGAGGTGCAACTCCCAGCTCGGTTCCTAAGAATTCAAAGAGCTCATTGTAAGTCATACCTTCGTCCGGGCACAGGATTATTGTCTCATTCTTTGCTTCTGCAGATTCTATTGCGGCAATGATGCCGCTGATCACATCCTCGACATATGTGTACATTAGAGTCTTTTCACCATCACCGGGAGTCATAGGTATTTGTCCTTCATTGACTGCTTGGATAGTTTCGAAAACTGTGTAAAGTTCACCTTCTCCAATTACACCTGTAGGTCGTAAAATCACATGGTTCAGAGCGGTATCCAAAGAACTAGCTCTTACAATTTCTTCAGCTTCTACCTTGCTTTTTGAATAATCAAATTGTGGACGGAGAGGTGAACTCTCGTCACCTGGTGGGTTTTCAACGGGTCCAATCACTTCTGTTGTGGAGATATAAATCAGTCGAGACACAGAAGCCTGAATACAAGCGTTAACAAGATTCTGAGTGCCTTCTACGTTTACACGATAAAGCAGTTTTTTGTCTTTAGGATAAAAATCAAAATATGCAGCTAAATGGATGACAACATCAACATCCTGTACCGCCTTTTCTAACGAGTTAGTGTCCAGCATATCTCCATCAATAAGTTCGAGTGTTTTAGGCAAATCCGTTACATTGCTAGTTTTGCGAACAAGAGCTGAAACATCATGCTGGTCTTCGATAAGTTTGCTTACCAATTTACGACCAATAAATCCTGTTGCCCCGGTTACAAGAATTCTCATAGATTTCACACTCACGAATGCCTTGTCTATGTCTCCTTGGTTTCATTTAGTGATTTCACAGACAAATCCTCATATATCGGCCCCTTAGGAGTTAACGTACTTTTTTTCAACTTAATCGACTTGACCCGAAATTTACCGAAATCTTTGTTTTCATTTTGTCGGACGATTTCCATCAGTTGGTCCCGTTTTAAGCTGCTCCGAACTCGTACCACTGTCAAATGAGGTGAATACTTACGTTTCTCAGAGGGAAAACGATTGGCACGAAGTTCACGGCCAATGGTTTTCTGATGTTGGATAATTTGTTCTGATCCACCAGTGCAACCAATCCAAATCACACGGGGTCGCTGGGGTCGGAAGCAACCAAGACCTAAAAGCTCCACTTCAAACACGTTTCCTTCGATATTCTGTAAAATTTCTGATAAACCATCGATTCGTGACTCATCGATATTTCCTAAAAAATGAAGAGTAAAATGAAGATTTTGAGGTTCTACAAGTTTCAGTTTGGCCCCGCTTGACTGAAGCTCTTGTTGGATTCGATTGATTTGACGAAGTACATCTGGATCTTCTACTTCAATTGCAATGAAACACCGAATTGCTGCCATCATATATCTGCTCCAATATTTTTACGATAAATCAGCAGGAAACTTTATATGATTCTCCCTTCCCAAAGGCGAACAGCTTGCTTTTGGGAGGCATCGTTTGGTTGAAGACAAAGAAATCATCCCGTTCACGCAAACCGCTTACTGAAATCGCACGAACAACTGGTGACCCTCTAACCGAACAGATTATTCCAGCCAAAGTGGTTGTCTTACGTCCTGCAGGTTATCCCTTGGAAGTAAATAGTGCTCCTACAAACCCCCTCCTTCGGATTCGGGATGAAAAACTCTTTAGCGCTTATGCTGTTGACCAATGGCAAGGAATCAAGGTAAAACCCACTGATTATTTATTCGACCAGCTTCTCCTTCCCGACTTCGCCTTTGAAGTCGTTTCAGTCACTCCTACTGAATCCCATATTGTTGCAGACACCCAAATCCAGCTCATTGAACCTCCCGAGATAGGTCCGACTAAAGGTCGGAAAGTGAGCTTCGATGACGTAATTGGCCACGAAGATGCTAAAGCGAAATGTCTTATTATTCAAAAATACATAGCCAATCCTACTCGCTTCGCCGAGTGGGCTCCTCGACGAGTCCTCTTCTATGGTCCTCCTGGAACAGGAAAAACAATGTTAGCGCGAGCTTTAGCCTGGGAGACCGATACAGAATTTGCCTATGTTAAAGCAACCTCATTGATAGGTCAACATGTCGGGGCGGGTGCGGACAAGGTCAATAAACTCTTTGAAGACATCGTTCGTAAGAAGCCCTGTATCGTTTTCATTGATGAAATCGACTCAATTGGTCTCGATCGAGGATTTCAATCAGTCCGAGGAGATGTAACTGAAGTTGTTAACTCTCTCATCTCACAATTCGACCTAATTGAAGAGCAAGAGGGGGTTGTTGTAATCGCAGCAACTAATAGTCGTGAATTTTTGGACTCTGCCTTACGCAGCCGGTTTGAGGAAGAAATCGATTTTCCCCTACCTGATTTCAATGATCGGCTTCGAATTCTTAAGAAATATTCTACAAGTCTCCCAATGCCTGTTGCTGCCGACTTAGAATCTCTCGCTCGGCGAACAGAAGGCTATTCAGGGCGCGATTTGAAAGATCGGGTCCTCAAAGGAGCACTCCACCACGCGCTTTCTAAAGGTCTTTCCACGCTCGACGAATCCACCTTCCAACATGTAGAAATAATTCAAGCTTCCAAGGACAAGAGTTTGTATAAATAGTCTTTAAGCTCGAACCGTGGTTACATTGCCTGTAAAAACTGCCATCATTTTTTGTGGAATGCCCGGTTCAGGAAAATCCATTGGTGCTACTGTAGCAAAAGATCTTGGAATCCCTGTCTTTGTAATGGGAGACGTTGTTCGCGAAGAGGTTTCAAAGCGCCAACTACCTCATACTCCTCAAAGTCTTGGGCAAGTGATGATTAACCTTCGTGAGCAGTTTGGTCCAGCAATCATCGCTCAACGAATAATCAAGAAACTACAGAGTACTTCTTATCCTCATGTGGTTATAGATGGTGCACGAAGTGAAGCCGAAATTGAGGAGTTCAGAAAGGCTATTTCTCAAATTTGCATCGTAGCCGTTCACGCATCTCCCCAAATACGGTTCCAACGTCTAAGTCAGCGTGGTCGTGAGGATGACACACTAACTCATGAAGCTTTTCATGAACGAGACGCCCGCGAACTGGATGTCGGAATAGGGCGGTTAATCGCCCAAGCAGATATTATGATTATAAATGAAGGTGAATACGAAGAACTCAAATCTAAAATCCATCAGGTTCTTATCCAAACCTTCAATCTAGATTAGTTACTGGGGGAGCCACCAATCATCAAAACCAAATTATGGGCCGATATTAAGCCAACTGAAAGTGTGAAAAAGGTCCAGAAAGCTTTTGAAAATCTCTGTCCACCAGTAATCGCTGAGACCAGATCTGATCCAGAATTCGGAAATGTATTAATTGGCAAGGCCAACGGACCCGAGTCCATTGCCATGTTTGCAAGAAAGTTCCGAGAACAACGAATACTGGAAGCGGTACGACAACAGCTTCTCAAGTCGGTCAATGGTAATCTGCTTGTGTTCGGTATGCAACGACAGGCTGCCCTCATGAATCGTTTTCATTTATGTGACCTAGATGATTATTCAGCTATGGGACCAATCCGAGTAGAGATTCAAGCTGATTATATTCAAGATGTGATTGATTTCATTAGCCCTCCTACTATGAAAGGGAAACCCCAAGTGCGAAACGATTTGAAATTAGAATAGGGGTTGCACTTTCACTTGGTTGAGGTGAGTTCAATAATATCTAAGTCATTTGGAGCAAAACTTTCAGGAAAAATCGTTTGAGCCTCAGATTCGTGTTCCTCATGAGATGCGTAACGGGGGCTAATATGAACCAACGCGAGTCGCTGAACAACAGCATCGGAGGCGATTTGGGCCGCTTGCGCCGCAGTAGAATGTTCGTATTTCTCTGCATTTTCTTTATGTAATTCAGTAAATGTCGCATCATGAATCAGCAAGCTAGCATGCTTTGCGACCTTGGCTAAATTTGGATTTGGCGCAGTATCTCCAGAAAACACAATGCGGAGCCCTTTACGGACTGGGCCTAACACATCTTCTGGCTTGACAATCTTCCCATCAGGTGTTTTAATAGCCTGTCCCTTGTAGAGCTCTTTGCGAAGGGGACCTGATGGAACACCTAGTTCCTCAGCTTTTCGTACATCAAATCTGCCAGGTGTATCTGAAGTCTGAAGAATATAGGACAAAGATGCAACACTATGTATGGCAGGTAGGCACTCAACTCGATACTGTTCTTGAATTGAGATTGTTCCATTTTTTACATTCTTAACTGTTAACGGAAACTCAATATGGGCATGAATCAATTCCAACGTAGTTTCAGTGAACTCTTTTGTACCAACTGGTCCGTAAATAGCCAAAGGTTTCGTCCGGTTCATCATCATCATTGTCGAAATCAGTCCTGGTAATCCCAAGACATGGTCTCCATGAAGATGAGTGATGAATATTTCCTGAATCTTATGGGGACTTAATCCGATTCGTTGTAATTGGAGCTGTGTTCCTTCACCGCAATCGAAAAGGAGGATTTTCCCTTGGAAATTAATAGCTACCGATGGTGGTGATCGCGCAACTGAAGGTATCCCACCTCCTACGCCTAAGAAGTAGACTTTTACCGATTTTGCTGTCAATTCATTTGCGCTCCAAAACGACGATATGACGATACAAGCTTCGATGTATACGCATGGTGTGCATCTCTTTAATTAAGAAGCTATTAGCGGGAATCATGTCTTGATTAAAATGTTCCTTAGGTAGAGCAAGACTCAGATGACCTCCAGGTTTTAGAATCGAGGATAAAGACGATAAACTCACTCGAATTAACTCCTTTACTGCCGCTCCTTTTGTCGAACTTGATCGACCATAAGGCGGGTCCGTAGCAATTGCCTCAACATTTGCATTACGGATCGAGGGAGCTCGGGCATCTGCCAGACCACCAAAAAATGGTATCCGATAATGTGAAAGATTCTGTTTGCTGCCTGAAACCATTATGCTATCAATATCAAAGGCCACAGGAATACACCCAATTTCTGCTGCTTCTAGGAGAAGACCTCCGGTCCCACAAAAAGGGTCCACAACATAGCTTCCTGGTCTAGCTCTGCTGAGATTAACCAGAACCCGTGCAATTTTTGGATGAATAGCACTAGGAACAAAAAAAGGACGGAGCGGGCTTCGTCTTGCAGAAAAGGCCTTTCGGCTTCTAGATGCCAAATGAGGCCCAAAATAGAATTGATTCTCATTTATTACTCCCAGAAACCATAAATCTGGTGATTCTAAAGCCACCTCGACCGTGCCGCTCATTGCCTCCCAGATAATAGATCCAACCTTGCTCTGTAAGTCATCTACATCGAGTTTTGTGGGTTCCCGTTTTAACCTTGTAATCTTTACACCGAATCGAGTATTAGGCTGAATCCATTGAGTGAAATCAAGGCTTTGGAGTGAATCTAGTATCATATCTTCCCTAGAAGGCATTTCAGCTGCAACAACACTTGCGTGGTTTACCAATCCGGCTCGTAAGACAACTCGCAGTGCACCAGTTTGATTCACATCTATTATGAGCAGACGCTTGTCATGCCTTTTAATCGAATAGGAATAGCCCTCCGATTCTAATATTGCACATAACTCCGCTTTCGGTAGTGTGGGATGTTCACCTGATAAAATGAATAGACATTTAGAAATCTCAGGTGAACTCACAAAGATTCCTCCAAATCGCGTTTCATAAATATCGCATCTTCTCCATCCTCATAATAGCCAAGGATTTGTTCGACTTCGCGGAAATGCTGTTTTTGATAAAAACTCCTCGCACTATTGTTCGAAATTCGAACCTCTAACACTACCTCTTTGCACCTCCGTTTCCTAAGAATATCAACTAAATTAGATATTAATCGGTGTCCAACGCCCTCACGGCGAGTTCTTCTTCTCACAGCTAAAGAGAGTAAGTGACCCGAGTAATATCCCTGACTTTGTTCAATATCAGCAATGATATACCCAACTATCATTTCAGTTTCAACTGCCACTAAGAATAACTCAGGCTTGGTGTTCGCTAAGAATTCGAAAACGTTCAGCGGATATGGATCAGAAAAGGATTCCCACTCTATTTGCATAATTTGGAGGAGATCCTTCTGCATCACCGAGCGAATTGTAATCATTTACAGCATTCCTTACGGTGGATAGAAATACAGGTGAAACTTTGGGTCTTATCAAGTGTTGAGGCGACTGTTCGTGAAAATTGTTGCGAAGAGATTGAAAATTGGAAAAGTTGTCGTTGTTCCGGAGGACATGGATGACCTGTGGCACCTTTACAATGTGATTCTTCCAGGTGATCAGGTGGCTGCACGAACAGTGAGACGTGTTCGCCGTGACGCAGACGATTCATCCCGACCTGACAAAGGTGAGCGTCGGGGTATGTTCATTCGATTATCTGTTGAGGAAGTGTCGCTTCATAAATACTCAAACCGCCTCCGAGTAAAAGGAAAAATCTTGGAAGGGCCTGAGGATTTTGTGTCTACGGGAACCTATCATACTATCAATGTTGAACCAGGACTTAAAGTCGAGATCATCAAAGAACGATGGCCCAACATACTACTCCAACGGATACAAGACGCTACTACACGAAAAGGTCAGCGCCTCATAGTCATTGCGGTAGAAGAAGATCAAGCATCGATTGGTGTCATTGATGACTCTGGAATTGAGGTTCGCGTTGAAATCCACGGAACCGCACGAGGCAAGTATGGTAAATATGTGCAAACTGCTGAAACAATGGACCAGATGTTTGCTGGTATAGCGCTTCAGCTGAGAGAGTTACTTGAGCAGTTACCAGCCAATACTCGAATTGTTCTTGTGGGACCCGGCTCAACCAAGGATAAGCTTGCCGAATACATCTCGAATAAGGTTTCGAAAAGTAAAGGACGTATACTCTTAGAACATGTAAGTACAGGAACAGTTGCTGGAATTTATGAAGCACTGAATCGCGGAATTGTTGAACGAATTGCTAGCGAAATTCGATTAACTCGTGAGATTCGATTAATGGATGAATTAATGACCCATTTGGGAAAAGACACAGGAAAAACTGTGTATGGTTGGGACGCAATCCAACGGGCAGTACAGTTTGGAGCCGTTGAAACATTACTGGTTTTAGATAGACTATTTCGCGAAGCTGAACCCGAATTTCGGCGTAAATTAGAAAATGTGATGCGACAGGTCGAGAAGCAAGCCGGCTCTCTTGAAATTTTCAGTAATGATCATCAAGCCGGAAAACAGCTTGAAGGATTAGGGGGGCTCGCGGCGCTTTTACGCTTCCGTCTTCCCGACTCCTAAAGCGGATAATAAGACACCTGAAATCGTGAGTCAATAGGATACTCTTCAACAATTCCCACACTAGCCCCACGAGACTTTATCCGCCTTGCTAGTCTTCGTGCAATTTGAACAGAAGTTTCGATTTGTCCTTTGGTCTCATTGACCCACAGTTGCTCGGAGGGTACTTGTTCTTCGGAAAGTAAGTATTTGTATAAATCCCGCAAGCTAACATCCTTCGAGGGATAAATGACGCCTTTAACAAGTAGCCCTTCATTCGAAATTTTTTCAAATGGTTTTCTAATGTTTTTTGCTCTTCGCTTGAAGCGGCTTCGTAACTGATGGCCATCCTTTAGAGAAAGTGGACAGTAATGAATATTCAACGACGTTTCCGTTGATGCCCACTCCAGAAGTGCTAGAGCTACATCCTCACTTTCCTTAACGGATGCAATTGTATCCGAATCTAACTCGTAACCCCTTTCTCGGAGTTGTTGGGCATTCAAGGCCGTAAACTCCATCTCATTTAGGTTAATGAAGTCAATACCAATCTCATCGAATTTACGAAACAAGTCTTTGAGTGACTCAAGCATTCCCGGAATAACTGGTATTTCAAGACCAAGTCGACCTTTACCCTTCATCAGATTCCGCAATGCAAGGAAATCTGCTCCGACTTCAAATCGGTGGAGTCGTAACTCATCGAGCCCCGCATCAAGTAGTTGAGTCACCGCATCAAGTGGAACTGGTTCAAGACCTGTATACAAATGGATATGGAACTTTTTCCCAAACACTCGTTTAAATCGACGAATATAATTGAGAGTACGAGTCAAGTTTTGCAGGGGTTCGCCACCAGTAATACCCATTCCTGTGGCATTGATCAATTGAGCCTCAGTAATTGCTTGTTCTGGGTCAGTTATTTCAACTTCATTTGCATAGGCTTCATCTTGGTCTTTTCGTTCCTCAGAAATCGGACAATAATAGCAGTCCTTCGAGCATTTCCCTGAAACGAAAAAGACAAGTTTTGCACCTTTCATACACTCCCGACAACCCTTGGTTAACTGTCCGATATAAGGGGAATTTCCGCGTGAAAGTTGGATATCTCGGGTCACATTAATTCAACCTTTTTGCACCCGACGCCGAACGACTGGGTCGCGGTCACTGACATGCTTCAAAACTGATTCAAAAGTCTCATCCGGTGCCAATTGTCGTTTGAGATAAACACCTGTTCGACCAACTTCATCGCGACGCATTAGAATCTTAACTCGTTCTTCCACGATTTTGAGACTAACACCTACAGTCTTCGCCACACTTATTTCGTTTCCAATGACTGGTGTTTCAATGTGTCCTTTTGTAATTGGCTCGATTAGTACTAAGCGTTTATCAACGCCAGGCACGCGTATTTTCCTTTCAAGAGCTGATTGATTTAGACACCCACCAAATTGGTAGAATTCAAGTTCAATCGGTGCTGGGTTAGTTAACGGAAACGTTACAACGGAATTATTTGGCAAGTAGATATGCGCTTTTATTGCATGAAACGGAGTAGCATGCACAAGCTCTCGGTGGATAATCTGATACCCCGCATCGGATAAGGCAAATTCCACTGAAAAAGATGGGATAACTCCGGGAAGATAAACGTCGATATCACTGTGTTCACTGACATCACCTCGACAAATACTCCCATGGATTAGCGGCTCAACCCCAATTTGCTTCAAAATGCTCATAATCTCAATTGCACGTTGGCGTAATTTTCTGAGATGAGACCATTTCTCCGCTTTATAGATAATCTCCTTGCTTCCGGTGTCACGTCGGGTTGGTTGTTCTCGAGGCATGAATAGTCTCCCTAATCGGGCTTTTGGACCGTTTCTTCAATCCATCTAAGATAAGGTTCATGGCCTTCTTGGATATCGATTCGAATAATCTCTGGAACCTCATAACTATGTATACTCAATATCCTATCTCGAAGCGGGATGAACATTTCATTGCTCGTTTTGATTATGAGTAAAACTTCATTATCTTCGACTATTTCCCCT
Organism: Promethearchaeota archaeon; assembly: GCA_048939595.1. GTDB lineage: Archaea > Asgardarchaeota > Hermodarchaeia > Hermodarchaeales > Hermodarchaeaceae > Hermodarchaeum. Next base: position 15,506 of record JBHLPI010000014.1, read on the forward strand.
TTCCACGAATATATTGAGCTCTGAGGAATTATCCCCACACACGCTGCAAGTGATTCCTCTACAAGTTTACGCGCAATTATTTTGGCTTCCTCTTCCTTTCCTACTGTTACAAAGACAAGACTTGCTGTTGAAGACATCTTTCCACACACATTAGACGAGCCCATACCGCATCTCTTAAAAGCTTCCTTCTCATCGGTGCATCAAACATTTATACCAAATATCTGAACTGAGAACACTCTTGAGGCGATATATCAAATGTTACAATTTGAATTCTTGCTCCCTTTTCTTCCATGGTTGTTAATCCTTCTAGCTTGGATGATAATCATTGGGCTCGCCTCAATTTATAATCTAGAAAAATATGGCATCGAAGTCGGACCTTTCATGCTCTTCGCGAGAACAGGTCGATTTAACAACTTCTTAGATCGAATTGGTAGATGGCATCCCCGTGCTTGGCGCTATATTTGGTCCTTCTTTATTGGTGTCGCCTTCTTCTTCTCCTTATACGGATTCTACTTCCTGGGCTTAAATGTCTGGGAATTTGTTAAAGTCTTCTTAGAACTACCTGGTACCCCAGGTCCTGTTGCACCTCTCATTCCTGGTGTTACAATGTCATACAACTTCTTCTTGATGATACTCATTCCACTAATTGTCGCTATTATTGTCCACGAAGTCGCTCATGGGATTGCGGCTCGGGCAGATAACATTCCTATAGAAAGCTCTGGGTTATTCGTGTTTCTCGTATTCTTTGGTGCCTTTGTTGAACCTGATGAAGAATATGTAAAAATCAAATCAACGCGACGACAACGTGCCAGACTTTATGCCTCCGGTTCTGGGGCAAATCTCATTGTCGCATTTCTTGCATTGATTCTACTTACCTTCATTATCATCCCTATTCCCAGTGGAGCACTCATTAACAGCGTGGTTCCTGGGAGTGCAGCTGACGGCGTTCTAACACCAGGCATGGTAATAATTCAGATGAATGACACCACAATCGAAACAACTCAAGATATCCGCACCTTCATGTTAAATGCAAGTCCTGGCGACTTGGTAATATTCACAGTTGTTCAGGGTACAGTTTCGTTAGTAGTTGATGAAAATCCAACAAACTCCTCTCAGGCTTATATTGGCATATGGACAAGAAACTTTTTCCCTCTAGTCTATCCTTTCAGTCTTCTTGGTCCAGCTATAGGTACTCAATTCTATGAAGGCTTGGCTTGGTTCTTTATGATTACTTTAAGTTTGGGAATCATTAATCTCTTACCTATACCCCCACTTGATGGTGATAGGCTCTGGAAAGAACTAATTGATTCAACAATATCGATGGAACGAAGAGGAGGTAAGGCTGTTCTTTGGAGTCTCCGAATTACAGCGATTTCAATTCTTATCGCCAACATAGTGTTTACAATTATAAATCCTAATCTTCTCTTACTCTTCTTTCGGTAAATCATTAGGAGTAATTCGTTAAAGATAGTATTTACATAAGGTTTTGAAGTTTCTTTATTCGGGATAGGGAAAAAGGTGATTGTGCCCAAAAATTGGGCACATTAGTGTTTTCATTCTGAAGTTATCACTAGACTGCACAGTACATGTCCATGTAATAGACATAGCAGAATGACGGATTTGTGCTTGTTGAGGAAAATTGAACAAAAGATGCTCCGGTCCAGCCAGAAGTACAGTAAGTACTATATTGGACTTCAATTCTGTATGCGTGAGCATAAAATACTGGACAAGTCGGATTTAGAATGATTGTTTTGATTTGTTTTACAGTTACTGATCCACCAACAACTGATTTCGAATATGCTGTACCCGACCATACTACATTCCAGATTAAAAGATCACTTAATTCATACAGCTTAACGCTTACAGTAACGGACGCATAGTCTCCCATTGTATCGGCTTTAGCATAGAATGATAAAGATAGTTTTAGTTTGATGAAACAACCCCAGGGGCTTCCTTCATTGAAGATAAATTCGTCCCACACATAAGCATTTGCAGAAGCCCATCCATACGCTGTTGGACTTGTGCTAACATATCCATAGAGATAGCCACTAGTATAAGCTGCGGCATACCAGGAACCGAAATAAGCGCCACCTCCGTGATAACTTCCAGTATAAGGAGGTGTCTGATGAACGTATGCTAACGTAGTACTGATACTTAATGATGAAATTACTAATAGAAGTCCAATTAGAAACTTCTTTTGAACTCTTTTAAATTGCCTACTCACCGGTAGATCCCCCCTAAATTTGGTGAATCAATATTGAAAAAACTTGTATATATAATATATGTGGGTGAATAAGTTACAACTAATTTTACTATTTATTTCGAATTTAATCTCAAAATGAAAGTATACATTTATTGGCTGGTATGATTTTACAATATGGCTCAATCATGAACGAAGAACAGTGTAGAATGTGTGGAGCCCTCCCTGTAACTACAAGACCATATTCTGGTGAAGTGCTCTGTGAGAATTGTTTTCGAGATTCAGTAATCAGTAACGTTCGGAGGGCAATCTCCAAATATCAAATGCTGCAGCGAACTGATCGAATCGCGGTGGCATACTCAAGTGGCAAAGATAGCACCGTGCTATTAGCGATTTTAGTTGAAATACAAAAACGCTTTCCTGAGTCAGAAGTAATTGCCATCACCCTCGAAGAAGGAAGCAAACAAGATAAAGACCGTCACAATCTATTGCAAACAGTGACCAAAGAAATCGGTATTGAGCACGTGACTTCCTCATTCCAGGAAATATTCTCTCTAACTCTAGATGAAGTAGCCGATCGAGCTCAAGCAATGCAGTCTCCCCTTTCTCCATGTGCATATTGTGGAACACTGCGACGACAAGGGTTGAATATCTTGGCTCGAAAAATCCAAGCGGATAAACTGGCTTTAGGTCATAATCTCGATGATGAAGTGCAATCGATGCTTATGAACCTCATTCGTGGGGATTTGCCTCGATTATCACGCATAACACCCTTTTTGAAGGGGGTTCCAAATTGGCTTGTTCCCCGAATTAAGCCACTGTATCATCTCCTTGAGAGTGATATCGCCCTTTTTGCAGAACTACTTGGTTATCCGATTTACCATCCCCCGTGCCCATACAAGGAAACTTCGTTACGGTCTGAAATGCGTGAATGGCTCAACACCTTTGAAGAAAAACACCCTGGTTCAAAGTTCAATCTCCATGCAACTTTGATGAAGATTATTGAAGCAATTCGAAGTCCTGAGGATGACCCTTTTCAAAAATGTGTTCGCTGTGGAGAAATTACATCAAAGCAGGTTTGTGCCGTTTGCCTCCACAAAGATCAACTTGGCTTATCGAAAACAAAGAAGAGAAGTAAATAGTGGCTTTTCAATCTGAACTTAGTAATCCATTTTTTACTAAACTTGTTTTATTTTTGAATTTTGTTAAAAAAACTAAGATCAATCTTTTGCATTGGGAACTTCTTGATTTAGGATTTTGTATATTTTACTAATTGGGTGAGATAGATTAAATTCATCAAAAACGGCTTCAGCGATTCTGCCATAGGACATCCTTCTTTTTCGTAATTCCTTCATGAAGGTTACAACATTGCTAGTAACTGGCTTTTGCTGTGTTTCTCTTCGTTTCATCATGTCTGCAATTTTATCTGCAGCTTCCTGACGTGTAGTAGCAAATAGAAAGAATGGAAGTTCTGCAGCAACCTTAAGACTTGATTTTCTTCCAATCCTTACTTCATCTTTTGAATGAGATTGTCTTGATTCAATGTCTAATGTTCTCAGAAGGGTTTGAACAAAATTAGTACTTGGACCACTGGCATTTCCGATTTCTTGGCTCTTAACGCTTGCCCATCCATCGCCATCGTTGAGACCTTGAAGAAATCTAATCCGTACTATTTTCGGTGCTCTAAAGAGCCATTCCATCCTAATTGGATGATGTGTTGTTGTCTCTTTGTGTTGAATTCCAAGACAACTTCTTTTAATCCAAGTTATTAGGGGTGAGCATTCAGAATTCCAACAATAGAAAGTAGTTCCTCGGCTGTTTCTGTAGTCTTTCCCTCTTTTTGCTCGAATACCTAACTTGCCTAAGAAATAGCAGGAAGCTTCTCCGACAACCTCGCTCCACGTATATTTCATCGAGAGCTGTAATTTAATATGTGAAGATGTTTGTTTATTCTTAGGCTTACTTGCATCGCTAACTAAAACTCCAAGAATATATCCAAATGCTTGCTCTTGGCTAGTGTCTCCAAAACGATTATGCCACCCTCGCATCCTAGAATGTTCAAGCTCCTTCAGTTGATCCAGTACATCTCTAATTTCTAGCCATTTACTGATAGAGAACGGGACCTGAATGAAACCCTTCGGTTTGTATGTATGCCCGCTTCCCATTTTTGTTGGAAGCCATAGACGTTTATTCCTTGGCTTCAAGTGTGGAATATTTGCTGCAAGATGAACCAAAACGGGTCGCATTTGGTTATTGAACCATCGTGAAATTACTGTGTATCGAGTGTCATATTCCCTTGCAACATCAGCAAATAAACCACCCTCCTTTAACAATTCGAGGGCACTGAAGTATTTAGAAACCTGATTAATTCGCTTAGAAAAATGAGTTGAATTAACTAGCTCACTTGTGGGAAAATAGGTAGCAAGTTTATTGAATACATCGGAAAAAGAACAAACATAATTATTTGTTTTATTAATTGCATCTATCTTACCCTGACTCTCGGTTTTCGAAACAGCTTGTTCGAATAAATAGTATAGACGCGGTTTTGTACACTTCTTAACGTAATCAGAAATCAATAATCGAAGTGTTTGAAAATTACCCTCTCTCTCACGCTTCTTACAAACATCTCGTGTCACTCGAGTTAATTCTCCAGCAAAAATCGTTTTCCTGTCACTAAATTCTTGATATAAAGCAAGATGTAACTTCGCATCAGAGAGGAGCTTACGAAAATTAGGATTTCTTTTCAGACCTGGAAAGTCATTATCGATAATTGAATGAATCTGAATATCGCTAGTTATCAACTGCCCCTTAAAGTAAGGTTGCTAAATTTTAATTGCATTACTTATTTTACTCCTCTCTTTAATGGATGGTCTAGCTTTGAATTTAATAGCCAATATCGAATATTTGCTGACAAATTTTATTCACGCCAAATTTTGCCAATTACTTTGTGAATATTAGGTGTTTATGACAGGTCGAAAATTGACTTTTCATGAAAACATATTAAAAGTCAACAAACTCACTTTGAAGAAGGAGTTGCGGACGGGAGCCCCGACGGTTGTCAACCCTCACTGATGCCGTACTCACAGCCAGGTCTCAGACCCGGATCTCGGAAGCATCTACAGTACAGGTTTACGCTGCTCCCTCCCGGGTCTCGCTGGGTTCACCTGATAAAGACGATTCAGCCCTTCCTACGAAAAGCCTACCGCCACCAGCGATCCTCCGAGGCGGATCGTCACAGCCTTGAACAGCGAGTCGTACTCTAGGTCAGAAAGCCTAACGTTGGCATTCAGCCCGCCGTATAGAGCATCTGCGGTACAGGGGAGCTTTGGCCAGCCCGTAGCGGCGCTGCGGGGCTTCTAGCCCCCCGCCTAGGCTCACCGTCCATCCAGCTCACACACCTCCGCAATATATAACCATTACTCAATATGTTGTAGTTTAAAGAGTTGAATGTAAAAGATAATTCGGAATTCTAAGAGTACAAGTGACCATTTGTGGTCAGTTATTTCCATCAATAGAACAATCTCATAAACTCGATAATCTAATGCGGATTCAATCGGCTTGTATGCGATTTGTTTACAATCGTTTATGTGAGAATGTTTCGTATCATGAAATCAAATCAATAATAAAAAGAGAGTTTTCCACAACTAAATGCTAGATATCTTGAAGGCGGATTCCATCGAGCAGAAGTTATTTACAAAACTGCGAAATATCTTGTAAAGACTGGCAAATTAGAGGGGCTTCATAAAGTTATTTTTGGTGGGAAAAAGAATTTTCGTCTAAAAACTAGGGGACTCTTGAGTAAAGAAAGATGGAAGCGATTAAGAAATAACCAGCTTCTATCACGCGGGGAACGTCATCAAAAAGGCAACTTGAACTTGCGGTTTGTTTTGGTAAATGATACATTTCACCTTCGAGTTAATGTTGGAACCAGAAAATGGATATACATACCTACCTTCCTCCCAAAGGAAATTAACAGATTCTTACGTGGGGTTCAATCCTACGGTGTTCGAATTTTACGTCGTTTTGAAAAATATGAGTTACGTGTGAATTTTGATGAAACACATACAGCATCAATTGATTTTAGGATAGGTGCCATCGGTTTAGATTTTAATCATACAAGTATTGATCTAGCTGTAACGAATTCACAAGGCCAATTCATTAAAAGTCATACAATTTACTGTCATGAATTGACTTCCTCACGAAAGCACAAAAGATCGTGGATTGTTGGAAATTTGGCTAAACGGGTTATCCAGTTTGCTAAATATTGGAAACGCGGTTTAGTTATTGAGCGTTTATTAGATGTAGCACGTGGTCAGTCTAATCAACATAAGTTTGCTCATAGAAAGTTTCACCAAGCTATCATAAGAAGGGCAATTAGAGAAGGCGTAGAGATTCGAATAGTAAATCCTGCATTTACTTCGATAATTGGAAAATGGAAATACGCACCCTATTACCTAATTACGGTCCACCAAGCCGCTGCGCTTGTTATAGCGCGGCGTGGACAAGGGTTTCCAGAGCATCTTCGAGGGTTAAAGTCGTTGATTTTTGAACCAATGGAAGGAAAAGAAATCAACAAGCGTGTACCTAATCGTCGGGTACACGCATGGAGCCTTTGGAGATTGTTGGGATCCCTACCTGCCCGCAAAGGGCTAACTGCTATGCACCTTGGCCAATCCTCAAAAACAACTGGGGTGGAAAGTCAAGGAACAAGGCATTCGACTAAAAGTCTAAATGGAGGCGATTCATTTAGAAGGAAGATCGCAAGCCCTAGTAGCGGTCCGTCTTGATGACGTGAAGAGAGCCTCACATCCCTTTTGGAATGTAAGGGCTTGAGTACTAGGTATAAAACGTTTACTTAGCACGATGTTTTACACGCCATATCTGTATAATGTATACAGGAATAGCAATTGCAAAGCAGATTATACAGAACAGATAGATGGTTGAAGACGATACCAGACCTAAGAAGGGATTTCCTAAAAAGGGCCAAAATGGCTGCATTTCTGGATACAAGAAGGCATCTAGAATGATATGAGAGTAAGCTCCAATCAAAGTCGCCACAGTGATATTCAGTGGTGAAGTGGGTTGGGGAAGGAGAAAGAATCTCATAACCTTATCAAAAAAGCCTCGGAGTAGGAAAATTACTGCCACGCCAACGAGGGCAAGTATTGTGGCACCTAGAAAAGTGTGAAAGAATAGATGCTGAACAGGTAAACCAAGAATGAGGAAGGTCAATGGTTCCAAGTCAACGATGATACTTCCGAGTAAAATGCTGGGTATGAATAAATATGGATACAAGAGTAAACCGATTAGAAGACCTGGACCGAGATGGAATGGCGTAAACGGCATTGTCTACAACTCGAAGGACTAACTGTATATATAATGTAAGAGTGGCGCCGAGGACGAGATTTGAACTCGTGAGTCCAGTGGACACAGACTTAGCAGGCCTGCTCCCTACCAGGCTAGGATACCTCGGCACAAATTGTGTGCTCTAAAAGTCGCCTTATTTAATAAGGTTGTGTTGATGGGTTTGTAAGAACTGAACGAAAACTATAGTCTGGAATTCTGAGAATGAAGAGGGCTAGGACTATACCAATTGTCCCTTCGATTATTCCGAGCCAGAGCAGAGTAATAGGTAATCCTATCACAACATAATAAACCACAACTATGAAGGCAATTAGACGGGCTGGGATATTAGCCACGGGAATTAAGAGATAATGTTCAAGATTACGTGATGTCAAAATAAGTGCGATACCAAAACCTACGAGAAACGCTGCAATGATTTGGAGAAGGGCTGCGGAAAGAATTGTTAGAGGGTAATTGAGTAGAATTGAGATTAGTGGTGATCCTAATAGAAAGATAATCCCTAAGATGAGATCATATAATCCTGCAAATAAGACAAATCGTGAAAACCATCGCTTCATGATTTTAACCTCTGCATAAATTCCGAGCTTAGGTTCCTTCATCAGTTCTAGTAGAAAAGGGTGTGTGGTGGGCCGAGAGGGACTCGAACCCCCGACCATCGCGGTGTAAGCGCGATATCATAGCCTTCTAGTCTACAGGAGTCCCGTCCTGTAGATAGCTAGACCATCGGCCCAACTTGCCGAGAGTTGTTCAACGCTTCCCTATAAAGGCTTCTCGAAGTATATTTTGAAAAAATCAGTTGTGCTCAACTTCCTTTTTTAGGAGTTGGACTTGTTTTTTCAACAGCGTGATTATTGGGAGGTTATCGACATGAACCAATTGGCCAGAACACACGGGACACTTGAAGGCATTTGCCATAGCCTCTTCGAAGGTGTGGCGTGGACAACCATTATTTTTGCAGTGGTAGAATGTATTTTCTGTTTCAAATTGGAGTCGTTGTTGCAGCTTATCAAGAACCTTGTTCTTTTTGTCTCGGAGTAAGCCATGAATCCGTTCAGGTTCTAATATCCAGTAGTAAACAAACCAACCGGTTTGTTTGTCGCGGGTTCGGCGATATGACGCTAAATGAAGATCGTAAAGTTTGTAAAGGATCTTGCGGACGGCATTTAGGCGCATGCCCGTTTCGTTTGCAATTTCCTCATCAGTCGTTTCTTCGTTATCTTTTAAGTGTCTAACTACTTCAAATGCGTCTTCGCCGGCGAATTCTATGACAACCTGCTTAATTAGCGTCTCACGTCCGGACATAGATTTACACATAATCTAATCTTACGTTGAATATAGACCTTTTTGTTTAACAACGGAAATTGCTGATTTAAATCGCTCGAGAGAATTAATCAGATTTCTTAACTTGCTTGCCATGGTTTGTCGGCTGGATTTCTATTTTTGCATCAGAAAATTTTTGGTAAAGGCTTCGTCCCTCAAAGAGCCTATCCAAGAATAAGGCGAGAGCTGCAACTTCGCTATGTGGTTGATGACCAATTGCAACGTTAAAATCAGCTAAGTGAAAGATCTCGCTAGGCACTTTGGGACCTCCGACCACGATGAGTAATGGTTGTTGTGAAGAACGGATTTGTTCAATTACCTCATCAACATGAAGGCCATACATGGTAAGGTGGATAATTGCACCCTGTTGTTCTTTCCATTCTTGAATACGATTTCGCCACTTTACACTAGAGGTGGTTTTGAATGCTTGATTTCCCCACTGACTCGTTACCTTCTGTATTGTTTCTGAAATTTTAGGATCTTTTAATCCAGAAACCCAAAATTCGGTTGCGCCAAAAGCTCGTGCTGTTAGTCCAACATGCGTTGTTATACGTTTATCACGTTCTGGACGGTGGTCCAATTTCAGAACGACTATTCGTCTGTCTATTGGAACCATGGAAATTCCTCTTCTTCTGTCTAAGGAATACCAACAAAACAACTTATTGCGATGTTGGTTTCTTTCGTTTTATTTGAACCACATCACCTAAGGTTGCAGAGCTCGGTGAAGGCATAGGAGAAAGATCAACTGACTCTGCCTCCTCTAGTAGTGTGACTTTGTACAACCGTTCTAATTTTCGTGCCAGTGAAATTGTTGGAGTCATTTTGCCACTTTCGACTTTTGTTATCAGTGACGTCCGCTCATGTAGTTGGTTAGCCACATCTCGTTGTGACCACCCTTTTTGTTCTCGGGCTTTCCGAATTATTTTGGTAAAATTCTCGACTGGCACTAATTCGCGCTGTTGGAGTCGAGAACGGGAACCTGTATGCCTGATTGTTGATGATGGGCGGGAGATGGAAACTGGGCGACTTCTCGGTGGGGTCGATGCCGAATATCCTTGTTTCTTAGTTCGGTGTACAGGTTGGCCCAACTCAGCACATCGATTACACGCATAAAGGGTTGCTCCTTCGAGAGTAATTTCTCGGGTTGAATGACATTCACGACCACAGATTTCACAGGTTGGCATTGTTCCTGATCGCCACCATTCTACCTTTACCCGCCAATATCTAAAAAGGTGTTTTTGTTCTAACTATCTCTCAGTAATAGGACATCTTGGACTGAGGGAATAAAAAAAGCTTTTAGCGCGTTTAACTCAGAGAGCTTGCAATGACCGATTCAACTGACATCCGAAAAAAAGAAGTTTCATCTGAGGACTACATGAGTCTCGCTGAGCGATCAGTTCTATTAGAGCAACGGCTTCGAGAGCTTGAGGTTGAAAGGGAACAGATAATTGCTGAACGTACGCGGCTTGAAAATGAAGTTCGTATTCTTCAAGCCGAACTAAACAAATTGCGTCAGCCCCCCCTAGTCTCAGCAACAGTAATCGATGTTCTCGACGATGGTCGGGTGATTGTAAAAAGCAGCACCGGTCCACAGTTTGTGGTTAATTATCCCGAATCGATAATTGGCAGTCAACTTGAATCGGGGGCAAAGGTGGCATTGAACCAGCGGACACTTGCTGTTGTCGATATTCTACCCATTTCGATTGACCCCTTTGTCCAAGCTATGAATGTTGAAGAAAGCCCTGATGTAACCTACGATGACATCGGAGGTTTAGAGGAACAAATTTCAGAAATTCGTGAGACAGTAGAACTTCCTCTCCTTCATCCTGAGCTATTCGAAAAAGTGGGCATTGAGCCCCCGAAAGGAGTGCTTTTATGTGGACCTCCAGGTACGGGAAAGACCCTACTCGCTCGTGCAGTCGCTCATGAAACTAAAGCGACCTTCATTCGGGTTATCGGCTCCGAACTCGTCCAAAAATTCATTGGCGAAGGAGCTAGAATTGTAAGAGAGATTTTCTATATGGCTCGAAAACGATCGCCAAGTATCGTCTTCATTGATGAATTAGATGCAGTGGCTAGTCGTCGACTGGATATCGCCACTAGTGGTGATCGTGAAGTACAAAGAACTCTGATGCAACTTCTTAGTATGCTTGATGGCTTTGACCCTCGGGGTGATGTTCGCATTATTGCTGCAACAAACCGTCCTGATATTCTGGATAGCGCACTTACAAGGCCTGGAAGATTTGATCGTATCATTGAATTTCCATTTCCCGATAAAGAAGCCCGAATTCAGATTCTTCTTATTCATATGCGGAACATGAACATTCACCCTGATGTTGATGTAAGTAGTCTTGCTTTGAAAACAAACGGTGCCTCTGGAGCCGATTTGAAGGCAATTTGTACTGAGGCGGGAATGTTTGCTATTCGTGAACTTCGAGATGAGGTCTTCAAAGAGGATTTCAATAAAGCTATCACTAAGGTTTTGGGCTCAATTGGTGATAGAGGTGACGCGACAGACATTTATGGATAATTCATTGTAAGAAAAACGAGGCGAGTTACTTCGCAGATTAACGAGAAACTCTACCGGGTAAGAGGCATTGCTAACTACCAATTCAATGCGCCAATAGGTCATTTACTGTTTCCCGACAAATGCCAAGTAGAGGTTTCCAAGACTTCAGGACGAATTCGACGAGTAAGCTTAGACTCAACAATTCTTGCCACGGTTCGCGCACATGATGGAATGATTGTCCTTACGATAGAAGGTGGTAAACGCCTTCACAAAGTTCTTCCACCACCGAAACTAAGAGTGATTGCTGATCAGGGAGTAGCGAAATTCATCGCTAAAGGACGAAGTGTTTTTGCTAAACACGTGAAAGACGTAGATCCTCACCTACGGGCCGGGGATGAGGTATTAGTTACAGATGAGAAAGACACATTGCTAGCAGTCGGTAGAGCTCACCTAAGCCCACGGGAAATGATTGATTTATCTCGTGGTGTAGCAGTGAAAACCCGACATTCAATCAGGAAGCGGAAAACCTAAATTTATACTTACTTATGCGATTCTGCATATATTATGAGGGACCCGCATTGGTGAAAGTAAAGAAAGTCAAATCGAAGAAACGCTCCATGGAACGCCAAATGCGCAAAATGGGCGTTGATTTTCAACAACTCGAAGATGTATCAGAAGTGCTAATACGACTCTCAGATAAGGAAATCGTAATCCCTCAAGCCCAAGTGCTTGTCATGCAGGCACAGGGTGACGATATCTACCAAATAATCGGCCAATCAGAGGAAAGAAGTCTAACGGTATCTGCTGAAGCAGAAGAGACAAGTCCTACCACTCCAGTTCAGACTTTCAGTGAAGAGGATGTTCAACTAGTTGCAAGTCAAGCCAATGTATCCGAAAATGAAGCTCGTAATGCTTTGCGTGAGGCTGATGGAAATCTAGCAAAGGCAATTATAGTGTTGACAGAAAAATAATGAATTCATTTCTCTTCCTTTCGTTCAAGCATAGCTTTTACCCGTTTCATTCGAAAGAGGTCTTCTCGTTCTTGTTCTTCTAACATGAGTTCGATATATCGGATTGTATTGTTAATTCGAGGAAGAACCACATAATTGAGGGCATTTACTCTTCGCTTTGTTTTTTCTATTTCTGATGCAAGCCGCTTAACAGATGCTTCGATTTCAGCTAATCGTACTACTTTGTCAAGGGCTAAGCGGACTTTTTGAGCCGCTTTATCTACTGTAGCTGATGTTCCTGCTAGGCTATAATGCAACTGGACAGCTTCTTCCTGTTCGGTTATCCTGAAAATCGGAACCGAGACTCCCATTGTGTTTCGGGTTTCCACTTCAAAATCAAGGGGGCTTTTTGCTCCAAGTGCTAATTCTTGAAGTTTTGCTCCCCCCTCAACCAGTTTAGCATTCATTAGTGAGGTGAAGGCTTCTGAAAGAGTAGTTTCCATTTCCTCTCGATATTTTTTTGCTTCTGATAGAATTGCAAAGAATTCGCGAACAAGCGCGTCTTGTTTTTCTCGAAGTAATTCATATCCACGCGCTGCAAGTTCACGCCGTTCTTTGAGTGATAGTAATTCCATTCGTGTTGGACGAACCCCTGCAATAATACCTGCCGATTCTGACAAGGTAATACCTCACGGAGATAATGGGAGTAGTGCATATACTCCAATGACCCAAATAAGAATCGCTACTACTACTATAAACCATTCAAAGAACAATTTGCGAGTTCGTTCGGGATTTTCATTCATTAATCCTGCCATGCCAAAGCAAAGTCCACAAATTAGTAAATATGCGAGAAGGAGGATAGCTGCTGCTTGGTCAAAGGGAATATCCAAGACGAGGTTCGTTATGGCAAGGAATACAGCTCCAAGTAGGAATAAAATACCTACGACTTGTAAAATCCGAATGAGCTTGGAGTTTGTTTCGACCACAACTACACACTCGCTGTATTGATAAAGATGAAGCGAAAATGCGGGGTTCGATATTTAAGCATTGCTAACTTGACAGAATTCACTGGTTATTGAAGTTCGTCGAAAGTGTGCACACGCATTTTTGCAGGTTTTTTAACGATATTCCCGATACGAACGCCAATAATTAATTCGATGCCCCGATCTTCAGCGATATCAATCAGGCGTTGTGTCACAACACCATCAAGGATAAGTGCTTTTGCCTTTTTGAGTTGCTGTAATTCATTTGCGAGTTCGCCGACATGTGTTTCTTTGACCTGTTTAAACTTGTCATCTAATATGACAGCCATCATTGTTTGTTGAATTTTTTCAGCCGAACTAAGAACAGGGGGTGGGATTCCCAAATCTTTAGGTGCTTCTTCCAGTTTTTCGGCTTTCTTCACTTTGGTTCGTGTACGGCGGGATTCTTTGAGTTTCTTTGCAGGGGTTCTATGCATCCTTTTCTTTTCCTTAGGCTTCTCCGTTGTTGATTTGGTTTTTCGTTTAGTTTTACCAATCACTTGTTGGGCTGGAACCTTATTCCGGAGTGCTTTTGTCACTTCTTTGTGGGTTAGTTCCTCAACTTCTCTCCCTGTGGGGGCTCGTGCGATATAGTCAATTTGAATAACTTGGGAGAGTTCTTTTAAAATTAAATCGCCGCCCCGGTCACCATCAAGGAAAGCAGTAACGGTTTTGTCTTTTGCAATATCTGAAATGGATTTTGGTATCGATGTTCCTTCAACTGCCACGGCATTCTTGACTCCAGAACGCAAGAGGGCAAGAACATCGGCTCGTCCTTCGACGATGATGATATTTTTCGATGTTTTTGCATTCGGTCCCGCCGGTAATTTTTCTTTGCCAAGTTTAATAATCTCTGCTGTTCGGGATTCTCGAAGAACCGTATCAGTCATTTCTAGTGAATCAGGAGATATTTCTCCTTCCCAATCTCGTAATATATCGACGGCTCGATCAATGATCTGTTTTCGTTTCTCTTCTCGGACATCCTCAAGTTTTTCAAGAGTTATCTTTGCAGCACAGGGACCTACTCTATCGACTGTTTCCACAGCAGCCGCAAGAATTGCTGTTTCTGTTCTATCAAGGCTACAAGGGATGGTAATGACACCCTGTGATTTTCCACTTTCCGAATGAAGTTCGACTTTTATTCGACCAATTCGCCCCGATTGTTGTAATTCTCTTAAGTCCAAATCTTCACCGATTACCCCTTCACATCAGCGATATGAAGTGTAGGCCCTCCGTTTGGCCAAAGAGAGCACCTACCACATCGGGGGTTTCAACTACTCCATCAATTTCGATTTTTCCACGAATACAATACTTAGTAGTACCAGTTCCTTCTGCATTTGCTCCCATAATCGCCACCTAGTAAGAGTGATTTTCGATGTTTAGTGTGGGCGTTTGAGTTTGAATACGCCATTTTTTGCTCAATTTGTTATGATGATTATGAAATATGGTAAGCGTGATGTAACCAACCTCACGAAGAAACGGCATTAAAACTTTGTGCCTTTCGGAGTTTTGTCAATTTTTTTAAGTCCTTCTATTACTCGTACTCGCCAGCAAAACGCTCTCCGTAACTGATGACGTTCTCTATGCAGGATTGTTACTTTACGCCCTTCAAGCTGGTTAATAAGGTGCCGTGTAAGTTGCCCTCCACGTCGGTCAAAATCAAATAGAATTAGTAGACGCTGCGAATTGGCAAGTTCATCAGCTAGGCCAACAATATTATGTCCGGCTAGTGAATGTATGGGTCCAGTTAACCCCAGTTCACGTAAAGCTGCTATATCCTTGAGTCCCTCGACTACAATTACAACTCCTTCTTGCGAGAGCTCACTTAGCAGCTTTAGTCCTTTTTCAAAGCTCTCGATGAGCCTTTCCTGCTTTGATTGTGTTAATTTTCGTTGAGAGGGCATTGAATCCGCCTATTTGACTTGTTTGGATGCCAATGAGCCTTTTTCTTATATGTCTCTTCATCGAGGTCTCATACATCGATGTACTTTTATATCACACAGAACAAGCCCGATTCACACAGGTGTGTGCCAGTGAACAGCCTTCCACCGAGCGTAAAGACAATTGTGAATCATACCCAAGAAGTACTTACCATCGAAGATTTAGTTAATATTTTTTCACGCCAAGAGAAACCTCGTGGGTATATCGGTGTTGAACCCAGCGGGTTATTTCATATAGGTTGGATTGGCTGGGTTCAGAAACTGAATCAACTGGTTGACTTGGGAGTTCGAATGGAAATTCTTCTAGCAACCTGGCATGCCCAAGTTAACGACAAATTTGGTGGCAGCATTGAGAAAATTCGACGATGTGCCGAATACCTTCGCCACTGCTTTGTCGCACTTAAGGTCGACACCACTAAAGTACACATTGTAACCGCCGAGGACTTGATGCGCCGACTTGAGTATTGGGAGCGGCTCTTACGGGTGGCCAAGAACCTCACTCTTGCTCGCGTTCGACGTTCTACTGATATAATGGGTCGAAGTGAAGAAGAAGCGGCAATTGACTTTTCTAAACTCATTTACCCGCTATTGCAAGTAACAGATATTATCGATCAACGATATGAAATCTGCTTGTCGGGAATGGATCAGCGTCGTGCACATGTGCTGGCACGTGAGGTAGCAGATAAGATGAAGATAGGATGGAAACCAATTGGCATTCATATGCCTCTTCTTCCTGGTCTAACTGGCACAGCACGAATGGATGTTGCATCGGAGTTCTCAGCGCAAGATCTTGCGATTGAATTAAAGATGTCAAAATCAAAACCTGGTGATGCAATTTTCATCCATGACTCCGTTCGAGAAATTAGGCGAAAGATCAAAAATGCTTATTGTCCTGCCAAAGAAGTAGACAATAATCCCGTTCTCAGTTATATTCGAAACATCCTCTTCGTTCAAGAGGACTACACATTTCACCTCGAACGAGCACCCAAATATGGTGGCCCATTAAGCCTTACTAGCGCCGATGAGCTCGAATCACTTTATGCCGCGGGGGCAATTCATCCTCTAGATTTGAAAGAAGCTACGACTAAGGCCTTATGTGATTTTCTTGCGCCAATCCGTGATTACTTCAAAGAAAATCCTGAGGCTAAGAAATTATACCAGGAAATATCAGATTTCCAGATAACACGGTAACCTGATAACCTTTCAATTCACCTTTCAAAGACACGAATGTCTAGCACGAAATGATCATACCGCGGGCTATAACTCTTGATTGTCCGTGTTTCCAGTAGTTCTACATTACGGTTCATCGACGAAGCGAGCTGTTGCATCTTCAAAAGCAGTTCTCTGCCCGAAGCCTTTTTGGGGCCAATCTCATGAACATGCATTGTTCCTCCCGCTTGAAGGCATTCTATTCCTTGCTTTAGATAGTTCTCGGTCCCTTGAATTAATCCCATTATCACCCGATTAGCTTGACCTTTACAAATAGCGGGTGTAATTTCTCCTGTATCGCCGAAATGGGGAAAGACAATACTAGACACTCTATTTGCTCGTATATTCTGTTCAAGATAGTTGAATGCATCTGGATTCCATTCGATAGCATGGATGATATTAGGTCTTGCATGTACAGCCATGGGTAGGGATAATTGCCCAATCCCCGCGAACATATCCACGACATATTCGCCAGAACCTAGTTGGCTCATCCGAAGGCGTTCTGCTTTATTACCAACAGAAAACATCACCTTCATTGGGTCAATATAAAACACCACACGGTTTTCGCGAAAGACTGTCTCTGTTTTAGGTGAACCCGCAATGAGCTCGACAGCTGGCTGGCGGAAGGGTCCTGTGATTGCGTCAGTTCGGCGTAAAACAGATTTGATTTTTGTGTCATACTTCAATATGGCTTGTCCAATAAGTTCCTTGAATACTTCTAATTGCGGATGTAGCCAAAGAATCCCTACATGACCGAGAATACGAAGGCGCCGTGGTAAAAGTTCAGGAGCGATCTGATCACCTAACTCGGTTTGAAGGAACTGAAAAAACGTCTTTCGGCGACGGCGGGGAATTGTACTTCACCTGAAGGCAAGTAGTTTGAAGAAGTGGTGGGTCGCGCCTGCTCTGCAGACCGATACACTAACGCCCCGTTATCATCGGTGGGCAAACGCCGTAATTCCTCCTACAGGTCCTCTCTTAATATGTCGGGCATGATGAGCGTTTTGCGACCCGGCGTTGAAGTGTGGACATCGTGGGTTGCCCCCACAGTCACATCTTGACGACACGTCATAGATCATGCAGGAGCCTGTCACATGCCGCATAACCTTCAACGCTGCTCCAGTGTCGCCACAAATTTGCACGAATCCTCATCAGAGGGATTCCTCAGATTCGTCCTCGATAGTGGCAATTATCCTTTCATTGCTAATAACAAAACGGAAACGGCGCCTCATAAAGACTTCCACTATTGATTCGAAATGCGCTGGTAAATAATCCGCCCATCTCGATCGATTTGCCCTGCTCGAATTCGCGTGGAGGAAATCGAAATTTGGTCTTCGGCTTTGACCATAGTCAACACCGCAATGTGTAGAAGAGGTAAATTGTGCTCCAGTCGAATTTCATTGATTTCTTTGGCAACTGGACATGTGTCTTCACTAACTACAATCAAATCTAACTCGGGCATGGTGATTGCGGGTCCGTATTTATTACGTAAGGGGCGGATAATATAGCGGTCACTATACCCTTCGCCATTCAACCATTTTTCTAATTCAGTCCGGCGTTCATCATAGCTAGCAATGATTTCCCAATCAGGTTTGTGTTTTACCATTCCTTGGGTTGTTAATCCGATTAGGACTTGTTTACCTAGTTCAAAGGCTCGCCGGAGGAGGGTCTTGTGTCCCTTATGCAAGCGGTCGAATGTTCCACCAATAGCTGCCCATTCATATGGTGGTTCCGACAAGACACAATACCTCATTTCTTGCTCTGAGGTTCTGCTGAAAAAGCTTTACCACAAGCCAAGAAACGAAAAACTTTCGGTTTAGCCGATACCAACAGTGTTACCAATACCTGCGATAACGATTGTGTCTCCTTTCTCCGTTAATTCCAAGATGTATTCTTTCATTTTTTCAATGACTTTTGGAATTGCATCCACAAGGGCTTTCTTCAGGGGAGTCAGGGCATCTTCCAAAGATTCTTTGATTACAATGGCGTCTGTAGGGATTTTATGCTCAAGACCAGAAATTTCCATCTTGTATTTTTCCACTCCCGCGCCACCAATTGCCGGACCGGCTCCCTCAATAACTTGGCCAGTATCTTCCCCTTCAAGTTTCAAACCGGCATCAACAGTGATAATTCGTGCAACTTTGCCTTTCTTGCGTTTGACAACTTCCTCAATCCCTTTACCCGGTTTACCAACTTGGCTTCCGGGTCCTTCCGCACGAATGAACCACAAATTACGCCCTTCAAATTCACCAGAAAATGCGACTGTGTGTTTGGCAATTGTCTCTGGCTCATTGGCTTTGATTTCTCTGGCAAAATGAGCCACTGCAAGTGGACCCATTCCGTCACCAATGGGTTTTCCATCAGCAAAAGCGCGAGTCGCCTCAAAGTAGGCTTTTGCCATTTGGAGAATCTCAGGCAGTTGCATCTGCAGCTGCATCGTGTAGTAAATGCTTTTAGTCTTTTTTCCGAGTAAATAGAAATGCCGAACTACCCGAAAGACATAGTATAGGGCATGGGCTCCGGATAGGACTGCTTCAGCATTTGCTTGTTCAACTGGAGATGCCTTGGTTGCAATCTTTGCCACGTGTTCCTCATGTCGTACTTCCCTTACGTCCAACACATGCTCAAGTCGCTGAATATATCCCGCGGGATCTAAATTGACTGGCTCAATCACAAAGAACTCGAGGAACTTGTCAAGTGTTGACTTGATTACCTTCTCTTCAACCTTTAAATCCTTGAACGTCTGGGTTGCGATGTTCCTTCCCTGTTTTGCAAGCACTTCAAGTTGCTTTACACCTGCCTCAGCTTGACGCTGCCAAATGTAGGACTGTAACCGCGTGCCATAGAGGTAGATGAACATGAAAAAGACTAGAAAGATAATCTGAAAAATCCAGTTGAAATCAACGAGTGGGATTTGAAACATCACTGTCACCTGTTGCAAGATAGTGTCGGAACGGATTCAACACGAAATAAAAACCTTTGCTTACAGTCAACTCACAACCCTTAAGACCGGAAAAGAAGTGGCGCAGTTCACACTTTTTCCGACACCTCTCGGATATCAGTACTCAGCGTGACGAAACCGGCTTAACTTCCGGGATCTGACGAGACCGGGTGTGACCCAGCTTCTATGACCGCGCCACCCAGCAGGA
>JBHLPI010000015.1:0-35164 GCA_048939595.1 Promethearchaeota archaeon
AAACAGAGAATAGGCTTCCAAGAATCACGGCAATGAAATAAATTACTAACACCAGACCAAACTGTATAATGAAATATTCCAAACCACGCAAAGTTGCAAACAGGAAGAAATAGGCTGCAATTAGACTCATATGTTTGAAGACAAATATCAACCTGCGCCAAGCGCCAATTGCTATCAATGTTTTTGCGTTAGGATTCTCAACCTATCCCACTTTCTCCTCTCACTTAAACTAATGAAACATGTGAATAACTAATTCTCTGAAATCAACTCTATGTATGAAGACTTTGACAAACAAAAACTAGCCTACTGCATTTTTGAGAACCGTAAGTTGAAGTTTCGCCAAAGACTGGTACAGATTACCTATTCTTCCCAGGCTTTCTGCGTCACCCAGTCATGTAATTCATCAGCAGCATTAAGCACCTGACGAATATACCTTGACAACTCTTCGGCGTTAATCTCAGTGTCCGCTGTTTCTACAACCACAGCAATATCGCCATCTGGATCCAAACAGAATTTAATGCCGTTCCATTGCCAGGCCTCTTGAAGCAGTTTCTTGTAGAATTCAGTGGTTTCCTTGTTGGAGAGTTGTGGGAACTTCCGCCACCCCACAATGGTGAGCCATACATCATTTGGACTAAAAATAAAGTTAACAACAAGGTTCTCCCATTTATCGGTCTTCCAGAGAGCGACCAGGGTCTCATCTTTAAGTTCATATTTGACTTCCAGTTCATCAAGCAGGCTAGCGATTTGTTCAATTCGTTTACTCATCATTGTAACCTCAGATGGTTCTTAGTGGTTTCGTCACTGTTAGTGTGACCCCAGAAAAACCTTTTCGAGCAAAGACTTTGGTTGCGGTCAATTTATGTGATTTCGAAATGTCGCGCTTGGATACTAAGACAGCACGTCTTTGAGTTCTTTCAGCATAGAAAAGATAAAACCAATGAACAATCTAGAGAACTCTAGGATAGGTCTTCTTCTTATTATCCCAAAGACCGGTGATTTAAGTGTCAATCGAAGGTCCCATTCACAAACGAACCCGCTATGATATCTACGCCATGCTTATCCGCATTATCATTATTCATGGCTACTGTCCACTTACTCGTGCGGCACGATCAACCAATCTTCCGGTAGATCGGGCAAAAACAACACTTGAATTCCTAGAAGATCGGGGACTGGTTGAGGTAGTAGAAGAAGATAAACGCCGTCTGTTTCGCGTTACAGTTCGAGGTCGCCAGTATCTGGAAATGTACAAACGGATGATAGGTTTTGTGGGAATGCCTATGCCTGAACCAGTCACGCCTTTCTAATTTTGGGGCTGGTAAAGTGTCATTTCTGTTTTATCTACTAATTCATGGCACGATTTTTGCTGTTATCCTCACTTTGTATCTTCTTGCTGTAATGTGGGAGTTAAGCCCCAGAGTATGGGCGATGAGTGATTATCCTCCAGAAATCACAGATCATGTTTCACCTCAAACGGCTGCTGAAAAACGAATGGCAAAACTCATCTATATTCCCTTTCTCATTTTGGGAATTGGGTACCCTCTCACAGCTACGTACTTCCTAAAAATCCTCAATGGTGGAGTAATTCTCCTGTTTGACGCGTTTTTAACCATTTTTGTCATTGTATTGTTCGGATTCTTGGCCGACTACATCATACTTGATTGGTTAATTGTGGGGACGATTACACCAGACTGGGTGATTCTACCGGGAACAGAACACATGCGCGAAAAGGAATACAAAGCCTTTCGTTCCTATCACGCCAAAGGTCATCTAAGAGGGTTACTGCTGCTGGTCATAATTAGTCTTGTTCTCGCAGTCTTTGTCTGGCTTTTCTAGATAATGCGGTCACCAAACGCATTCATTTTTACCTCTTTGTTGGAGTGAAGTGTCTAGAAATACATGAGGGTATACAATGACGACCAACTCAATTCATTACGATACTCTTATTGTTGGCGGGGGACCAGCAGGTATTGCTACGGCGTTGCATCTTGGATTTCATCAACGAACGGTCCTTCTTGTTGACCGAAAGACCTCTCCAATGCAATTTGCTAACACTCCCATACATAATTATCCTGGCATCAAACCGATTATGGCATGCGTCGATATCCTACGGAAAATGCAGAAAGAACTTCGTGAATATAAAATCAAGACTCTCTTTGGCGATGTCATTCGGCTTGAAGGTCAAGCCCCGTCTTTTCAGGCCACAATCAAAACAACACAAAAAACACCACTTAGAGCTAGCGCAAAGTCAGTGGTTCTTGCTACAGGGATAGCGAGGAAACATCCAAAAGTTGCTGGGGATTGGAAAAAATGGCTTCCGTATGCAGGAAAAGATGATATGAGCTTTTACTGTCCCGATTGTGATAGTCCACAAGCTACAGGGAAAGATGTCATCGTCGTGAATGCAGGAACCGTCAACAGTGCCCTGCACGTTGCTCGATGCATTACCCCTTTCGCCAAACGCATTCGGATCTTCATGACTGAAGATGGGTATGTTCCTTTCACTGCGGAATGGAAAGCCATCTTAGATCAATCCGGATATGAATGGACCAAGGGGCAGATCAAGAAAATCCAAATTCGGGAACCAGGGAAGCATCAAATTCTTGTTACCACCGATAATCGAACACTCGAATGTAATACCTTTTTTGTGGGCTGGATTGGAGTTCCACGGAGTGAATTAGCTCAAACAATCGGTGTTACGGTCGATGAACGAGGAAATATTCTCACCGATCATCGGGGTGCTACAAATGTAGAGGGCATCTGGGCGGCCGGAGATATTCGCCCAATCACGCAGTCAGTCGCCACCGCAGTTGGAACAGGAGTATATGCTGGGATTATGATAGCGCATTACCTCATCGCTCTCTGACTTCCTTATTCGAAAATCTGTTTTTTGGCTCGTAATTTCATCAGGCTGATATAATCATCAATCCTTGCTAGTCTTGGTTTTCATATGTTTGAAGAAGAAATGGTACGCGCTAGATACAGTAAGATGAGTTCGGTCTATAATGGGGTTCGGAACCGAAAAAAGAATATCCGCTTTAAGGAATAGATTCATCATTGTAAAATTATAATTCCTGTTAAAGAGATTCTACACCACAATTCTTTCCTCGGCTAATTCTTTTAGTAGTATTAACCCCCGATTGACTTTTTCTCTCAGTTCCGCGATATCTCCGTCTTCAACCTTTTGTTTATCAAAAAGAACTACTACCGAAAGTTTAAGCCTATTTAAAAAAAGAAAAATTCGATAACAAGTCTGATTCTCTTCAGGATTATCAATCGAAAAGGTTACTGGCCAATCCCATTCATTCGTGATTTGTGAAATGAATTGCTTCACCCATTTGGTAAGTTCATTTTTGGATACCATTAGAAACCCTCTATTCACTGTTTGTTTCGAATGAATATAATAAATTCTGATGGCCACATGATGCGACCCCCAATGATAATCCTTAATTCACGCTGCACAATATCTCATTGCCGTGATTCATTTGAGCTGGCTTAAATCAATTCATCTCCAACCAATAGGTTTTATAGAACGCCTATCATCAGATGAGAGAGATTTTAGTGCCATGTCTAAAGTTGTACTAAAAGACTCTTTGGCAGATGCCTTACTAGGAATTGAAGGGTTTTCACATATTTTCATAATCTTTTGGTTACACGAAATGCAAATCAGAGAAGATGATTCCTGGGTTCACCCGAGCTGCTCAGATAATCAACATCTAGTAGGCTTTTTAGCGACTAGAGCTCCCCGTCGTCCGAATCCCATAGGACTGACTCTTGTTGAGCTTATAAACCATGAAAACAATGTTCTTTGGGTGAAAGGATTGGATGCAATTGATGGAACTCCTGTTATTGATATTAAGCCATACCCTGATTGGCATACGGGAAAATGTCAGGTGATTGTTGATTACAAAATTCCTGATTGGTTGAAACAATTACTTGACTCAAGTTAAGGAATAATCTAGTCAATAGTCTTCGATTTAATTGACGAGTGTATTTTCGTAAAGCCTGAAGATTATCGTTCTATTCTATTTTCACTATTTTACAACATGTGAGTATAGCTACATTATGTGACCCCAAATTGGAGAATTACTCACATTGTGCAAAAAAGGGCGCTCTTCTACTGTGAATGAACTGTCTAAAACCATCTTGCGCCGCAACGCCACTTAGGGTGTTTTTGGATACCGTCTATCTACTTATCAGCTGAAAATTATGCCTTGGTTTTACATGTTACTAGCAAGAAGACAAAAAAAGAAGAAGGGGAGGAAGAGCCTACTCTTCCTCATGTTCAGGCATTGCTACATTTAGCTTTTTTCGAGTTTTCGGGCAATTTCCGAGAGGATCTCACGCATTTCCCGAAGGGTTAGAAGAATCTCATCATCCAACTTGTCGGGGAGTTTTGGTACTGGTTCCTCTCGGCGACTTACAACTTCAGCACCAATCGTATAGGGTGCTCGGAACTTCCGTAACTCTTGAAGAATGAAGTCACGTAATTCCTCAAAAAATTCAAAACCCTCTAATTTTTCTTCAGGACCTGATTTTTGCCCAGAATATCCCGCAGTTTCTATATTGATATTACCAATACCGAATAGCCTATCGAAGGGTCCTGCAGTGGTGCTAATGTTAGTGATAGTTCGGAAAGGCACGTGCTTTCGTGTTATGCTAATAATCCCTTTCCGGACATACACCTCTGGCATAGTTTCACCTGACTCCGCAATCACCGAATATTCAATTCTTCCAACATAGATAGGCGTTAAAATCCAGGCTGGAATCAGCCAAATTAGGTTAAAGATCCACATTCCAATGTTCATCGGCATCCACCAGGTTATAAGCCAAAGGAACGCACTTGGATCATCAAGACCAATAATTGTGCCAATCCCTCCGACAAAAATTAAGAACAGTACGTAGAAGAATAGAGCTAAAATAACCTGTTGAAGCCACATCTTATTCCGTAGAGCCTTTGATGGTTTAAACACCCGACCGCTTGTGATTTTTTTGCCTGGGGGCTTAATCACCCGTGTCTCTTCATATTCCTTTCCCAATTATTCCACACTCCGTTGATATCGGGGTATCTCTTTTGCTGCAAGTTTATTGAAGAGTGCAATGGACTGCCTTGTCATAGGGAGCTCCTTCTCATCTGGTCGCAATGTAATATTATATTCATCAATGATTGCATCAAGGGTTTGTCGACACTCTTGTTGTTTTGGACACTCTGGGCAAAGCTTACCAGCATAAGATTCGTGTTTGTACCAAACGACAATGCCCATTTTGATTGTAAAAATGATGTATACTTGAGTATTGGCCTGATAGTCAAAACCTATCAGAAGCCCCTGGTAATCTAACAAGCTCTCAACATCCAAGCGATGACTTCGAGCATGCTCCTGCAGTACTTTTGCAATCTTTTTTCTTGCACGGTTTAACACACGGGATACATACGAAACAGACCAACTCTCCTTTTTGCTAGCATGTGCAATATCGCTAGTTGATTGTCCTTGCTGAAACTGCTGCCAAACTAGCTCTTCATCAGGAGAGAGAAGTCCCATTGTATATTCCTCGTTTTTCGTTTTTATGTAGCGAATTCCTGTTAATGCCTTCGTACAGGATTTTGCCACATGTTTACTAAATATTAATAAACATTTATAAATTTTTTGTTTTTGCGGAAAGAGCTAACTAAACCATTCAAACGAATGAAGGGTAAACAAAGTTATCATCTTCACAAGTTGTTATTTGAGTCACATCTTATGACCCCAACATGGGGAGTTACTCTCCATGTTAATAGCTAGTCAGCTAGCTGATTAATCCCGATTGAAGGGGAGTATCTTTGACAATGATAAGCTTTGACTACATAACATATTCAACCGGGTGAGTGTTTTACTATCTCGCCAAGAAAGAATTGTATATCCTTCATCAGTTCTAAGCTCAGAAAGGCGTTGATGCCAATTTTCTCTAGCTTTATCTGTTTTAGGGTCTCTTGCTACCTGTCTCAACATATCACTAGTAACAACTTTGCCAATATTATCTAAGAAAAAAGCTTCAATTCTTTTCTTGACAGACAGTTGCTTATAGGGTCCTTTGATTTCACCAGAGATTTTCTTATCGGGCCAACTGCTCATAGCATTCACAATCATTCGTATTTTTATAAAAATAGTCTCCCTTGTAATTAAGCAATGGGGTGAAGATGATGGTGCTTATGATTTATGCGAAAAAACAGCATTGAATAGCTTCAAAAGGTTATATCCACCTAGTGAGATTCCCATCGAATCACTTCCTTTTTCGATTGGTTGAATCTATTTTCCCCTCCTCCCTATTGTCTGTCAGACTGGAATCACAACTCTGCCATTTCTCAGAGATTGAAGATCCCAAAGGCTTATTTTCTAAGTGTGCGCTGCTGTCACGGTCGTGTTAGGAAGCTTTAAGATCATCTAGTGCAACATTAATTCCCCACTGGATCATTTGGATGACGCCCCTGATGCCCAATAATCGTACCATCAACAAGAAATAGCTTCGTTGGCTCGCAATATTTTCCAAGGCTCATATAGAACCCACAGGTCATTTGACTGCTTTATATACATTATACCCTCTTCGAGGATATACAAAATCCGCTAGATTTGCTTGATAAGCATAAACGCCACAAGCAGCGTATAAACTGGTACAGAATTAACGCCATTGGATTGTTTTCGAATCTTTGCACCATTTAAGCGCTCGAGGTACATCCTTCTTTTCTCGCAGTTCTGAATTTGCTACGATTGGCACTCGAAAGCCAAAGGTGTTAATTCTTTCTAATTTTGGGCATTCAAAGAGAGGTGAGATATCGAGTTCGCGAAGTGGATTATATCCCAAGTCTAAATCAATTAAATTCTTACAATGCCTTAGAGGAGTTAAATCAAGTTTCATGAGTTTATTTTGGCTTAGGTCTATTTTTTCTAGTTTAGGACAAGATTTGAACGGTTCTAGGTCAATATGAGTGATTCTATTCCTATTAATCAAAATCCTTTCAAAATTTGGACACTTTTGAAGAAAATCTAAGTTAATTTCCGTTAGGTGATTAGTTGATAATACTAATAACTTGAGTTGTGATTGGGCAACAAAAATTGGGAATTCGATCTGTTCTATCCGACCAGATATGCTGAGCACTTCCAGATTGTAGCAATTTTCTAAATAGGATAAATCTACTTGGTGAAGTTCTTTACCGCGAATGTGTAAGGTTCGAAGGTTTGTAGCCTTTTTTAGTACATTGAATTCGATATGTTTGAGATAGTACCCAAGGTTAATTTCTGATAATCTTTGACAATGTTCTATAGGTGAAAGGTCTATCTGGTTCATGTATCCAGTTATTCGTAGAACCTCTAACTTGGCGAGTTCTTTCAATGGGGTTAGATCAATTCTAGAGAGCCCATCAATTCTTAGAACGCGTAGGTTAAAACAATGTTGCAGTGGAGTGAGATCGACAAACCTTATTTCATTGCCCGCTAAATCCAAGATTTCAAGGTTTTTGCAATTTCTTAAGGGTGTTAAATCAATTTCCACGATGAACTTCTTAGTGAGTAATAGCTCTTTCAAACCTATGTGGACTTCGTATATTTCATCGATTTTTTGAGGGTCATGCATCGACGCTCTTCGGGTGTAGTGAATTTCATTTGGAAAGGTCTTTTTTCTTTTTTCCTTTGCTAACATTTTTTCGTGAGTTCTTTTTTCCTGCAATGTTTGTAAGTCTTCTATGGAAATATCCGATTCTGCCCAAAGAACCTTGTTCCAGATTTTCTTTATTCCAAGTGGAATCGATTTCTTTTTCTTAAGAACCGGATCGGCAAAAACCATTACATCCTCATCGATTTTCAGTTTTTGCAGTTCTGTACACCTGAATAAGGAGCTGACATCAACCGAGTGAAGGCTCTCGTCAGTCGCAGAAAGATCGACTTCAACTAGATTCTTGCAGTTTTCCAAGGGATTAAGGTCAATATTTGACAGCAGGTTGCCATTAAGTTTGAGAACCCGAAGCCGTTTACAAAATCGCAAAGGACTCAAATCAATACTGTAAAGAGCATTCTTCGAAAGAATCAACGTGTGTAACTGCGAGCACTTTCTAAGAGAAGAAAGGTCAATTTCCTCCAATGCAAGCATCGCTGCACTTCCACGAGTTTCCCAGTACTCTGTACGCGGGGTCAAATCAATCACTTTAACACGTTCACTGACATAAAATGGACTGGACTCTGGAACCGTATACATCCCAGCATCAGTGTTCCAATCCTCTGCAAAGACAACAGGAATTGATACGAACCCCTCTTCTCTAGAATAGCCCTTCTCAGCGAGTCGTTCAGGCCATACGTCATCGAGAAACTCGTAAATCCGCTCATGGAACATATCGTCCTCACTAGCAGACCCTCGCCTAAATTTCGTACGTTCTGGGGGCTTTAGAGCCGCGAAGAGAGGTTCAAAAAAATCTTCAGGGCGCCCTTCAATTTGTGGAATGAGTTCTTTCAGAAATGTTTCATCGCTATCAGTGATCAGCTCAAACAGATACTTTAGAATCTCCTCCTTACTTTTTTTCTCAATGCCAGAATCCATTAACAATAACTCCATCCATCACATTACTCTAGGAATACACTTAGATTAACTCCTCTTTTTGGAACGCCCAGGCCCAAAATCATCTGTACCGACGTCGGAAAAGCAGATAGCCAGTGCAACATACCAAAACTACACCTACTATGAGAATCAGGGGGAACGCGGCCATTATGAGTTCTACCCAACTGTTCGGAGAAGGAACACCAGGGGGAGCCCTTAATGGGTGTAAATCCACGCTACCCGCAGTGCCAGGAATTGGATAGGGTATATCACCAATACCATCAAGATTCCAGTTGCTCAAGAACCATTCTGATTTGTATCCCTTACTTGGACTTACTGCCTCGTGATGAATAGTATTTTGGATTGTTTGGGTTCCGTTGGTCAGCTCGATTATCCTGTGCTGCTTGATGGGCAGGATTATTGGGATTCAGTGAATCAGAGCGGTCATCATTGGGTGTTCTGTCTGATTCTGACATAATTTTGTTTTAGAAATTCGCCTTTATATTATTAGGCACTCCGCAAGGGTCGCCAGAAACAAGCGTCTTTCAATTATGAACTCCTTTTCAATTCTGAATCAAAGGGATTTTTATACACCCTTTTAATAACACAATGAGAGGTTGTTTGAACAACAGGCTAAGAAATTAGCTGGAAGAAAAGAAGCCCTTGAAGCAGAAATGTGATTTTTCTTTTTATGTGAAGCTTTATTTTGTGCAGAACAATTTTGTAGAATGTATGATAGAATAGAAGTTGTCATGCTTCACCTTTACAAATGTCTATTTTCACACTATGTGAGTAAAGATACATTATGTGACCCCCTAATGTGAGTCCGCCTTTTAAATCAGGAATACCCTGCTTTCATTAGTAAAATGCTTGGAGGCGTACAAAATGAGCGATAAACTCGAGTTTAAAAATGAACAAGAAGTCAAGTTAGGGCACATCAAAGGTGATGTGGAACTCAAACATTGCTATCGCATCCTCCCTGAAAAAGGGGACACAATCAATGTGGACGGTCGCGTTACCATCCGCGGTGATGTTGTAGTTGAAGGGAATTTGAAAGCAGAATATCTTGAAATTGATGGCGATAATACCACAGAAATCCATGGTGACCTCAACATCGCACGGGCCATCAGTATTCGCCGTGGACAACTTGCCATCACAGGATCGGCTACAGCTAATCGAATTGATATTAGCGCAGCTCTCAATGTTGGAAAGAATCTAACAGCAACCAAAGTCTCCATTGGTGGGGCCCTCAAAGTTAGTGGGGATGCAAAGGTTGAGGAAATTCGGGTTGGTGGCGCTGTCAAAATAGAAGGAAACATTGACTCTACGAAATTATCAGTTGGGGGAGCAGTAAAATGTAACACAGGAATCATCGGGAAGGTCGATGTTGGAGGATCCTTCAAAGCTGATGGTGCCGTTGAAATAGGTGACATAGATGTGGGTGGTGCAGTGGTTGTTGGACCTAAATCAAAAATTCTTAGAGTTGATGTGGGCGGAAGTTTCCGAAGTGAGGGGGATTTAACTTTTGAAGAAGTAGATGCTGGTGGTGCGGCACGATTTGCTGGAGAAGCAAAAGGCAAATCCATCGATTGTGGAGGTGCCATCAAAGCTGAAAAATCATTATTTCTTAGCGAAAAACTCGATGTTGGTGGAAGTGCTGAAGTCGGAACCGATCTGATTGTCGGTGAACGAATTGACATAGGTGGGTCTTTACGGGCTGGTCAAAAGATTCAATGTCCACGAATTGATGTTGGCGGGTCTATTCGTGCGGTTCATATTATTGCTGAACAGGAATTTCGTATTGGGCGACGGGGAGAAGTCTCAGGTTTTGTTGAAAGCTCAGATATCATAGTTGGCGAAAAAGCTCGAGGGGTGTCGTTTTATGGTGATTCCATCCGTGTGGAAGAACGGGCTCGGGTGAAAAACCTCTATGGGCACGATATCTACATTGAACGCGATGTTATGGTGGAAGGTGAAGTCCTCTACACAAAGCGTTTAGAAGCCGAAGCAGGCGTACACTTTGGAAAAGAACCTCAACAGCTTAAGACACTTCCTACTCCTGAAGAGTTAATCAAGTAATATAGGCCCACAGCTTCGGGGTTCGGGGCTCATTATTGCGCCTCGAACTCCACCACTTCACTCTTTTTGAACCACAGTTTTTTCTGAGTAGAATATATGGGTAGGTGAGCCAATCCTATCATTGTATTGTTTTTGGCACATCACGGAGTTTCACCATAATGACTGGGAAAGCCCCTTCCAAATCTGGTAAAATCCTAGTAAGTAGTGAGTTGAAAATTACTCCTATTGCAGGCGAAAGTGTAGGTGTTCGAAGCCTTGCTACCCTTGTCCAAACCTCGGATGCTTCAATTCTAATCGACCCTGGGGTAGCCCTTGGGTTTCGTGACCAATTACACCCTCATCCCAAGGAATACCTGTTGCTGGAGACAGTTCGGAATCGAATACTTTCTACTGCTCAATCAGTTGATCACATTGTGATATCGCATTTTCACCATGATCACTTTATGCCCTTTTATCGAAATTATGCCTATTTTTGGTCCAACTCCGAAGATGCGGAAGCACTCTACAAGGGAAAACAAGTCTGGTGTAAGGATATCCGGAACCGGATCAACTACTCTCAACAGAGTCGTGGATATAATTTCATCCGAAAAGCCCGACGGGTCGCTAACGAAGTAGTGTACGCTGATGGGAAAGCAACAAAAATCGGAAGCACATTTATTCGGTTTTCTCCTGCAGTACCTCACGGTGAAAGGGGAACAAAACTCGGATGGGTGATTATGACCATGGTTCAGTGTGGGGGGTTTACAATGGTCCATGCGTCAGATGTGCAAGGCCCTATGGAACAAGAAACTGCAAACTGGATAAGCGAGCAACATCCTGATGTTCTTCTTCTCGCTGGTCCTCCTACCTACCTTGTACCAGATCGTGTGGCTCCTGAGATTCTAAAACAAGCTGCAGCTGTTCTCCGATTCTTAACAAACCAAATCCCGATGACAATAATTGACCACCACTTGCTACGTGATAAGGAATGGTATAAATGGCTGGGTCCAATTCAACAGCATGCGAGTGAACAAGGGAATCAGCTTCTGACGATCGCTGAAGTCCTTGGTCGTCCCTATCTTCAACTTGAAGCTGACCGAAGAACCCTATACCAAGATTATCCTCCCAGATCCGTATATGAGACTTGGGTGAAACAGATTACTCAATCCCGAAGTCGTATTCGGCCCCCGCTCAAAAAAAGTGAGGCTAAAAAATCGTCTTAGTAATGGGAGTAGGATGATAGAAGGGACCATGTACAGGTATGAGGTCTTCACGAAAGGCTTCAGCATACTCACATCCCGCCTGTATCCCTCGTAGTCTGGCTTTTTGCAAGTTAAACATTAAATAGTATTCATCTGTCTTTTTCAGTTGGCTCCGATACTCAGAGATTGCCTTGGTTTTCAATTCAATAACTTCTGAAACATCAAGCAACAGTGTTGGGTGAGAATGAAGTGTATTGATTTCCATGTTAAACAGTCGTTTCGGACGCCAGGCTTTTTTCTTAAACTTAGTAGCGTGGCCTGCCCACTCTGTAGCTTGCTGGACGGCTTGATGAACAGCTTGGTGATCGGGATGGTAATCATCTGCGGAGTGGGAAATAATCACTTCAGGTTGAGTGTCTTGAATAATCGGAATGAGGGCTTTAGTCGCTTCAGGAACTGTAAGCTGGAGATCCTTGCCCTTCAGAGCAATTACCTTAGCTCCTAGAATCTCACAGGCTGCGTTTAATTCCTGATGACGTAAAGGTGTTCCTGAAAGACAGCAGACAGTCACCTCGGAATCACGGTTGGCTTCCAGCGCAATGGTGCCTCCACACCCAAACGTTTCATCATCTGGGTGTGCTGCAACAACTAGCAGCCGTTTGGATGATGCTCTTGACATGTCTAGAAGTACACCTCTAACAAACCAAAAGGTTTCCTACACATCTTCTAGGGGATTTCTTCTGGCATCACAACACATATGGGCATGAAAGATAGCAAGCCAAAGGACAAACAATGCGAATTGGAATTACAGTGTACCCCGGTGTTGGGGGTTCAGGACTCTTAGGTACTCGATTGGGTGTTGAACTTGCCAAACGTGGTCATGAGGTACGGTTTATTACCTACGAGGTACCATTTGAGCTCCAGGAAGGTCGTTATGAGAATGTGAAAGTGGACCTCGTGGATGTGCTTGAATATCCCCTATTCCGCTACCCTCCTTACACTGTTGCGCTTGCTTCTCGAATGGCTCAGGTGGTTCGAAAACACCATTTAGACCTGTTACATGTCCACTATGCCATTCCACACGCTGTATCTGCTTTTATTGCTCAGCAAATGACAGGGGTTCCCTATATTGTCACCTTACATGGCAGTGATGTTCATACTCTAGGTGCTGATCCCGCATATCAGCCCTCAACCCGGTTTGCGGTTGAGTCAGCAAATGCTGTTACCTGTGTGACCAATCATATTTGTCAAACTGCTGAACAGACTTTGGGCATTCGGTGCGCCATAGAACCGATTACCAACTTCACGGATCCTGCATTATTCAAACCTAATGCTTGTGAATTTAGTCTGGGAGAGGAGAAACGTCAACTTGTTCATGTGTCTAATTTTCGCCCCGTTAAACGGATCAATGATTTAGTCACTGCATTTGCTCAGATTGCTGATGATGTTCCGGACGTTGAGCTTCTGCTCATTGGTGATGGTCCGACTCGACCCGAGGTTGATCGACTCATTCGGAAATTCGAACTGAACAATCGTGTTAGATGTCCCGGGTTCAAACGTGATGTATATCAGTACCTCCGCTGCGCCTGTGCCTTCGGGTTGAGCTCTGAACTAGAAGGTGCCCCTCTTTCTCTTTTGGAAGCCATGAGCTGTGGGCTTCCTGTTGTTGCCACTTCAGTAGGTGGCATTCCCGAGATTATCGAGGATGGGAAAAATGGATTACTGGTATCCTTTGGGGATATTGATGCGCTGGGTGAAAAGTTATATGCAGTTCTCACTGATTCGAATCTAGCCACAAGTCTTGGCAGAGCTGCCCGGCAGACTATACTCCAAAACCACACCGCTGAGAAAGTCCTGCCTCGATATGAAGCGATTTATGACTCGATATTATAGGGTTAACTATGTTTCCCGAAATGTTCCCACGACACTATCTCGTTTAAGGGGAGACGGCTACTCTTCCTTTTTTGATCGGGGTATCCAATCGAAATCGTACAGATAATGGTGAGCTTTTCAGGCACTCCAAGAACCTCTTTCATGTCCTTTTCAAAGTTTGCTCCTCGAACACCCATCCAACAGGAACCTAAGCCGATCCAGTAAGCAGTAAGTAGCATGTTTTGCACGGCTTGGTGTGGATCACATAGGTAGTATTTCGGATGAACTGCAGGGTTTCCAAGGACAACGATTACGACAGGTGACTGTTTCATGAATCGACCATAAGGGTGCAATTGACTAAGTCTTGTGCGTGTAACAGAATCCTGAATAACGACGAAGTGCCAAGGCTGCTTGTTCGAAGCCGAAGGGGCCCATTGGGCGGCTTCAAGGATTGTCTCAATCTTTTCCTTCTCAACCTCCTTTGGGAGGTATTTTCGTATACTTCGTCGACCTTTGATAATGTCAAGAAATTCCATATTCATCATCTAGGTGGTCTGAAAAGGAGTAAAAATACACTTACCATGTCCTAGTTTTAAGAAGTTGACTCTGTAAGATAAGTGGTACCTGTCGATGGCGTGTATTCCTGATAATGATTGCAGAGTATACTGAAGTGGAGCCGGGGATCTAAGGACATAGAGGCATCAATCCAGATGAAACTCGCTTCTTGACCTAAGCGTTCAACGGAGTAACGCCCGAACATCTGTGACAGATACGTCTGTAGAACCTGACGTCGTCTTGTGAGTAATCCGATTTGCGTCTGACTCTCACGATTTTGAGCGGGATCAGTACTATTCCGTTGTTGAAGGATGATTTCGTTTCTTTCATTTTCTAATTGGCGTTCAGCTTGAATAAGTCGCTTTGCCGTTCCCTTGATGTGCTCTTCACTAGCTGCAAAAAGAGATTGAACAATCCTCCCATTCTCTTCGGTATAGCCAGTAGTGATAGCGGAATTAAAACATTGCAGTTCGTTATGGTCAAGTGGAGTTAACTGCTCCTTGGTGAGACGTTGAGCATTATGGTTTGTCCAAGGGTTTTCGTAATAAATCCGTGTATAGCGGAAGAAAATTGGGATAATGCTATTATTTGCATGGAGCGCTGGTGAGACTTGAGCATGATAGTTGGTTTCTCCTGCTCCACCTACATGAAGAATAACTGGTGTATAACTTTGTACCAAGAATGCTCGTGTGTCAACACGTGGTGAGAGAAACAGCTTCCATTCCGTTAAATCCGGTGCGGTTGGGTCGACCTCTAATTGATGTGTCGCTTTGCATTTTGGACAGGTTGCAGAAATTGTGGTTTTTGTCTTTGCTTTGTTTACAGAAAGGGTTGGATCCAGGCGTGTTCGATGGCATCCTTTCGTAAGACACTCTAAATGGAAAGGAACGTAGTCAGCTGTTCTTCGACCAATCCCTGGTTCATAACCAAGACTTTCAAGCTTTTCTGCACTTTCATTCAACGCTTGGATTAGGGCTAATCGGTTCGATTCTGTGAGGAGATACTCAAAAGCCGGCAGCATTAACTCCCGAATGGCTGGGTTAGAAAATACATGAAATAATACACCTGTATCCTGAGCTTGGCTAATGATTTGAGTCCACAACCGGGTTGTCCAATCAGAAATTGTTTGGGCTTGTTCAAAAGTGCTTTGGATAATATTTACAATGGTAGCTGCACGTTCTTCGTACCTGCTGAGTTGTTTTTTCGCTGAGCCTGCCACGAGTTCATGATAGGTTGAGGTTATCTTCTCAATCACTTGCCTTAACCAATCTTTGGTTGGCAAAGGTAACATATGCAAAGGTGACAACCGATACTCACGGTTAACAGGTAACGAAAACGTTAATCCTCGGGGTCCTGGGCTCGGAAGATGAACTACAGTTAATTCCTTTTGCTCATGGTCGTGATCACCAACAAACATAACTGGTGTGGCTTTAGCAAGAGTGGCAATTTTTGTTATCGCTGCGATTTTATTAATAACAAATCCAGGTCCTCCCAGCAACGCGGGTTGGTGTCCAGCTTCAATTACAGCTCCCTGTTCTTCGAGATTGCGGAGCTGGTCCCGTGTTTGAGGTGTTAGCATCTTCAACTCTTGGTGGGTTTTCCTAATTGCATCACAAAGAGTTTTTATCCGCTCCAATGAAAAGTGCGGTTGTTTTTCTCTATAAGCGTGAGTGAGCGGTGTGCTGAGACTAATAGCCTCTTTGATGTTTCGTGGAATGGGTCCCCAGAACTGAAGAGCGGTTTTCCTGCCATCAAACACATACTCAGAGTATAGCTTACCGGGTGGTGGCTTTGGAGTCACGGTTTGGCTCCTCCTGTGGCTGCCGTCTAGTCGCAAGTCCAACTAGAAATATTAGAAAACCCAGTGTTATGATGAGAGCAATTAGTGTTACCATATTGGCTGCAATATATTCTGCATCGACAATAGGAACTGAACCAAGGGAGGTCCATTCCTCGAAATCTGTTCGATGTAGCTGGTAAGTAAACAGGTTCGCTTGATCAGTCCGCTGTTCGGCAATATAGTCACTTGTCACGATTTGCCATAAGGTGACGAAAGGCTGATCTGAGGCATAAAGTGAGTCAGTATAGGTGCTAGCTGGGTCCACGCCAATACCTATTGATAATAAATCGAAAGGCAACCAACCCCATGGAGGAACAAACACCATGGCCCACCCGTGCCCAACTGAGTTTTGATAATCCACATACCTATAGGAATTATTCGCAACAGAGCCCCAAATGAACCCATTTGTGCGTGCACCTTCTTGGAACCAATGGCCGGTCATTAAGTAACTGGGAATACCAAGGATTCGGAGCAAGCAAATTAGTAGATTGGATTGGTCGTCGCAATCCCCCATCCGACTAACGATTAGCTCTTCTGGATATTGGGGCTCGGTGACCCCACTGGACCGGAAAATATTGATTTGAATCCATTGGATAGTTGCATATATTAATGCAAGCACGTTATCTTGTCTTTCTTCGGGGAGGGTGTTTTGAATTGTTTGCGCTAAGTCAGTTAAAGATGAATTCTCAATATCCCACAAAGCCGTTCTATGGGTGAACATATTAAAATCCTCTAAACCGATTAATTCCTCAATCACGGAGCGATTTCCTGATTGGGTAACTGAAATCTGTGGTAGAGGAGGGCGATGATCTGATACTGTGAACATCCACTCTTCTTTCCAAATTAGAACATCTTGAGGTGCTAGAGAAGATGTCAGATTTAATGCCATTCGGTAATTACCATCATCATCTACCCCGATTTCAGTAGGCACAATTGTGTTGTTGTTAAGCATCATTGAGAAAGAAACCTGTTCGCATGTCTGCCACGAAGTATTCCCAATATGACTCCAGAAAGACGACACTGGAAGAGATTGATTTCCTGAAACGAAAAGCGATCCTGAGAAATTAACTCGCCAATGATAGACATACTGGAATGCTTGGGCGCGAGGTAGTGACATGGCTGCCATTAGGAGGAGAACTAGAATAGTAACCATGAACCAAAGACGGTACTTCCGCATTCCGACCAGCATTGCCCCACACTTCTAGCAGGAAATCTATCGATTTAAGCTCTATCCTTTTACATCCTAACCTCGATGAAACAAGGGTGATTACACTCCCAAGGTGATTCTCGTGGTATTACCAGTCCTTTTTAATCAGAAAGTAGAAAGGATAAGAACACGCTTAATGTTTTGAGGGAGGCCACTCCGTAAGCAGAAGATTCCGCCAGCCTGCTGGCTATCTCATCGCTTATCGGAAACCAGTGACTTACTTTGAAACATTATGGACTGGGCGAGGATATCGAAATGAAATTAGGCGAAGTTGCTAGCCACGTTATTACCTTTTTGCGAGAACATCCAGACCAAGAGTATACGGCTAATACGCTTTTGATGCATCTAGGCTTGCCACTCCAAGAAAAACGGAGATTGTACGATGTTATCGAAGTGCTTTGCTGCGCGGGACTAGTTAGTATTCGGAAAGAAGCTCGTAAACGATACTTCAATTGGAAACCTCAACCCGCTGCCTCTTTACCTGAAACAACTGATATGGAGCTAACCCCAGATCCACTCTTTCGAGAGGCTGGAACAATCCTTCATCTTCTCCTACATTTAGGTCCTAATGCGTTTCAGGAATTGAGCAATGATTCAGCTGTTAAGATGTTGGAGCGTGATGTCAAGCGAACCGTGTGGGGTGCAAATGCGGTGAGTGTGGTGAGAGTGTCGCTCCAAAATAGGCAAGGTCGGGTTTTAAAAGAGACCTTAACTGGAGAAGTGCCAGTAGCAGCATATTAGGTGCTTAATTCAGTTATCCAATTGTCATTGGTGCCGGTCTGAAAAATAGTAGATTCGATAATAAAGTAATTCACTTAGCGAGGTCTTTCTTGACTGCTTCGTAGAAACTAACCTCATCTTCACCACGGCGTTTCACAGTGATTGTTGGTTCTACACCTTCAAGCTTCCGTTGAACCAGAATGACGCCTTCCTTAGGAATCCGATTAATGAGCTGTCTCCGGAGATAGAGTGCAATGGCTAAATCCTCAATTCGATTGGCGATGGTAGGCTTGGTTTTCTTCAGCTCTTCCAAATAGGAAACAGCATCAGGGAGAAACAGTGCCTCAACGATTTTTGTTCGTTCCTTTTCCCGTTCGGCGACTTCATCTTTGATTGCCTCGCGGCGCTCTTGCTCTTTGATTAGCGCCTGTATCTTTCGTTCACGAATGCGTTTTAACTCATCAGCATCTTGGGACATGTAAGCCACCTAGCGGCAAGCCTGAGGCATCAGTCCAGTACTTTTATAGGTTTCGGGTTTTCTGACAATAGTTCTGATTGTATGCTGGCCCAGAAACTAAATCCGCAGACGAGTCACTTTCGACTTTCTCGAATCGGTTTACTTATCTCGATTTTATTACTAATACTGACATTCTCGTTTGTCCAAGTTGCTGTTAGTTATTCGATAGTGCAGGAATATGAAAGCAACAGTTCTATATACTCACTTCAAGGCTCTCTAGGTTTTAATGGTACTCGGGCATTTGAATATCTTGAGGCTCAATGCGATTTTGGTCCCCGTCCACCAGGATCTGATAATCTAACGGCATGTGGAGATTATATTGTTGCTACGCTTGAGTCTCTAAATTGGTCAGTTCAGACACAGACCTGGACCTATTTGAACACATCGCTTCGGAACATCATGGCAGGCGAACTAGCATTACCACGTTATGTGCTCTTAGCACATTACGATACCCGACCGATTGCTGACTCTGACCCAGATCCATTTAATCGATCACTACCCATTCTTGGGGCAAATGATGGGGG
The DNA here is from genome assembly GCA_048939595.1 of Promethearchaeota archaeon. Lineage (GTDB taxonomy): Archaea > Asgardarchaeota > Hermodarchaeia > Hermodarchaeales > Hermodarchaeaceae > Hermodarchaeum. Next base: position 19,055 of record JBHLPI010000015.1, read on the forward strand.
AAGTGGCGTTGCTACTTTGATGGAGTTAGCCGAAGTTTTACCGAATGAAGCTCAAACTGTTACAATGTTGTTGTTTGTTGATGCTGAAGATTCAGGTAATTATAACGAATGGGATTGGATTGTTGGGTCAACACACTTTGTTGCTAGTCTTTCTTCTACTCAAAAAGCGAATATTCAGGCAGCGGTTTTATTGGATATGATGGGTGATGCAGATCTTCAACTCCCGCGAGAGCAGTCGTCTACACCTGCACTTGTAGACTCAATCTGGCAAGTTGCTGCCGATCTCAATTATGATGCTGTTTTCCTGAACTTAGCCGGTCCTTATGTAATTGATGATCATCGCCCCTTCTTATCCGCGGGAATAGCGGCCGTCGACATCATCGATTTCTCTTACCCTTATTGGCATACACTTGAGGATACTCCTGACAAATGCTCTCCCAACTCTCTGGAGACAGTAGGGCGGGTCATCGAAGCCTTCATGGAAGCCCAATTACAGACTCCTACTCCTTTCACCCCGACGGGGTTCCCTTTTACTCCAGACCAGCTCTTTCATCTAAGTATGCTTATTCCAATTTTTGGCGGAGTCATTGTTTTGATAGTCTATAAGCTATTTTTTCATAAGAAAACTGAATAAATATTCATTATGTCTAGAAAAAGACTTTATGGGTTGAAACCAAACACTTTAAAGTTAATTAATGGGTATCGATTCTCCTCACCAAGTTGCAGGAGGCGCTCCTAGTCCCTTCTGTAATTCGTCAATGGACAACTGGTGAAACCAGCATACTACAAAACCAGAGATGGAGGAAACTCCCAAAATGTCTAAAGAAACAGAATCTGCTGAGACTAAAAAAACTGAAGAAGCTAAAGCGGAAGAGCCAAAGGCTGAAGAAGAAAAGCCGAAGAAGGCTCCGAAAAAAGAAGCAAAGGCTAAACCTGAAGCAAAGGCTAAACCTGAAGCAAAGGTGGAAGCCTCCAAATCACGGCGCGATGAAAGTGTCGTGTTCGTTGGCAGTAAGCCTTTGATGAGTTATATCACTGCCTGTGTTACGCAACTCAACCGGAATCCTGAGGAACTCGTGATCAAGGCTCGGGGTCGAGCAATCAGCCGTGCAGTCGATGTGGCTGAAGTGCTCCGAAACCGGTTCATGCCAGATCTCATAGTGCGACAAATCGATATTTCCACTGAACAAGTCAAAACCGCTGAAGGCAACGTAGCAAACGTTTCAGCAATGGAAATCACCTTGGTTCGCGGAGCTACATAATTCCCCGTTATAACCTCAGAACCACGGACGACGCAAGCAATCATAATTTGCTTGGCATGCCAATCCGGCAGACGAGAACGCCCTGCTGATTCTTAGCTGCGCGTTCAACTCTCCCTCCTTTTTGCCGGATCCATATAGAGGATATGCTTTTCCCTCATTGTGAATAAGTTAAACTCGCTTTTTTCTCCAATGGGTGGAAAATAAATGGAACATCGTAAGGGAACCTTTGTGCCTACTGTTGTTCAGCTTGTCTCCATAGGTGATGCCAATGTGGAATTAGTCTTCTCTCCTTTAGAGAAGATGCCCCGATTTGGTCAAGAAGTCGTTGTTTCTGATCTTCATTTTCGTGCAGCCGGATCTGCTGCCAACTTCGCCCTTTGTAGTGCAAGCCTTGGTGTGAAAACTGGCTTCGCTGGAAAGCTTGCCGTTGATTCCTTTGGAGAGGTTGTCCTGAAGGCGTTTCGCAAGGCTGATGTTGATACTCGGTGTCTACAATTAGTAGAAGATTCCACAACAGGTGTCACTGCGGCAATGATTAGGAAAAATGGGGAGCGGGGATTCATCACTTATCAAGGAACTATTGCAGAATTAGAAACCAAGGCTCTGGAGCGCTGTTTGCAAACTGACACACCCCCTCGCTGGGTCCATCTAGCCGGTTATCACTTACTTAAATCGCTTCGAGGAAAACTTGCTAAGAAATTACTAAAACTCGCCCAGGCTCGTGGAGCAACCACATCCTTGGATACTGGCTGGGATCCCGATAATTGGTCCACTCGCACCGTCGAAGAAGTCTTAGATCTTCTCCATTATGTTGATGTCTTCTTCCCCAATGCTGCAGAGGTAAATGCCCTTACAGGGGAAAGTACTCCTCGAAAAGGGGCTGTGAAATTATTAGGCTCTGGGGCTCGATCATTGGTTGTGAAATTAGGGGCTAAAGGGTGCTTATTGGCGACAAAAACAGACCAACACCTAGTCCCTGGGTTTGAAGTACCCGTGGTTGACACCACAGCCGCGGGAGATGCCTTTGATGCTGGGTTTGCAGTAAGTATGATATCTGGGGCCACAATGGGTCGTGCAGCAGTCTTTGCCAATGCTGTTGCTGCCCTTCGTGTATCGCGCCATTCAGGTCAGTCACTATTCCCGACATTACAGGAAACTTCTGCTTTCCTAATGCGCAACCGTCCTTTAGAGGCGTGAATAAACGCATTTTCCTCCCACATAAGTTGCTAACACTTTGACATCTTTCAACTGATCTGGATCGATTTCAAAGGGATCCTCAGAGAGGATGACAAAATCTGCGAGTTTTCCTCTGGATAATGTTCCTTTCTCGTTCTCCTCAAAACTTGCAAATGCTGCATCAATAGTATACAACCTTATGGCTTCTTCTGTCGAAATTCGGATTGAAGGATATGGATGGGTTGCAGCCGAATAGATGCCATATATAGGATCCATGGGCATACAATCAGAACCGAAAGCAACTTTGATTCCCGCATCCAGAATTCGGCGAAAATTGTTTAGCTGTTTAGCCCGTTCGGGACCTAGTCGTACATCATACATGCCCCCGGGGAGTCCCCAACGGTTTACAAAATTCGGTTGTTGGAGAAGCAGTATATCCAATTGCTTTACTCGTTCAATTAGTGGTTTTGTAAGGATTTCCGCATGAATAATGTTATGACGCAGTTTTCTGACAGCCTCGGGGCTACTGGTGTTTTCATGCACTCGAATCACCATTTCAATGGCCCGATCACCAATCGCGTGAGTACTCACCTGTAATCCTAGCTCATTTGCTGCCGTAACCAAGTATCGATAATCTTCTTCATCCATGAGCATCAGACCATCCGAATCGGGTTTGTCATGGTAGGGCTGTGATATTGCAGCGGTTTGAGCTCCAATTGAACCATCGATGAACACCTTTACTCCACCCAACCTGAAGTAGGCATCGCCCAATCCAGAAGGAATTCCAAGTCCTGCTAATAGGTCAAAAAATAAGCGTTCTAAATTCGCATAAATGCGAACCGTCAGTTTGTTTTCTTGTCGAAGTTTAAGGTAGGTTCCAATGAATGGAAGTTGCTGCTTGTAGAGGTTTTCATGAAGCGATGTAATACCCACACTATTGGCATATCGGCAACCTTCGAGGATTACTTGCGCAAGGTCTTCTTCTCCGGTCTGGAACTTACCGGTATCAATGGTGATATCACGCAGAACTCCTGTTACCTTTCCGGATGAATCTCGGTCTACCCCTGGCTCGTCGAAATTTAAATCTAATTTTTGCAAAGTGAACGAATTGACGCTAATGAGATGTCCACAAACGCGAATTAAAATTACAGGATTATCTGGTGTTAAAGGATCAAGGTCTGCTTTTGTGATATATCGTGGGGTTTTCCAGGTACTTTCATCCCAGTTATACCCCAAAATTAGTTTGCCTTTTGGAACTACATCTGCCCGCTCTTTCACCAATTGAAGGGCTTCCTCAAGTGAGGTAGTACTCCCTAAATCAAGATGAAGTATCTTTTGTCCTAATCCCGCCAAGTGTGCATGGGTGTCAATGAAACCAGGTAATATAGTGCGATGTTCCATGTCTAAGGTTTGCGTTGCCTTATCAAGAAACACATCAATTTCATCTCTGTGTCCGATGGCGAAAATCCGTTCATTACTAATCACCATTGCTTCCGCTAGTGGTGCTGTGGTATCCATGGTTCGAATATTGGCATTCAGAATCACGAGATCAACGTGAACTGCCATAGTATCAGGCGCTCCGTGCAAGAACCTTATCCATGAATAAAGTGTTCTTATCATTATTTGTGTTTAGCATTTTGGAAAGCGCACGAATTTGTCCTAATCCCTCTCGGATTAAGGCTATATACATCCTAGACATAAGAAGAATGTCCCGAAAGGTGGTTTGATTCAATTGGTTAGAAAACGTAATGTAGCAATCGCTGTAGTCCTTATTGTGGTGATTGGTGCTGGAATCTATTTTGGGCTTGCATACCCTTTTCCCGTACTCACTCAATCCATCTCACTTACTGGAATTCTATCACAAACCGATATTCCTGTTGTTATCACCTGGCCCAATGCACAAATGCAGCTCGTGATTGATCTAACTTCGGTCACAGCAATCTGGGGTTTTGAAATACGTGATGCTTCGAATAACTATGTCCATGGTCAAATTGGAATTGCCACATCCACAACGAGAATCGAGACACCATGGCTTGTTGCGTCGGGGTCGTATACAATAACCATCACCTGTATTGGTGATCTAGATGGAACAGTTACCGTTTTTGCTCGAGGATGGCCTTTCATCACAACATAAGCATTGAAAGGAATTTGCCATTTTCGGCAATCTTATATCCAAAGTCACCAATGGCGGCGACAGGTCATTCGCTTTTCCCAGGTGTCTCAGAGTATGATCATGAAAGCCACTTCCATCTTCAACTCGAATAACCGCACCCTGCGCACAATTGTGTCCCTGATGTTATGCACGGTTCTTATCAGTCTCTTTCTTGTGAGTAGTTTTTCAACTTCAGCAAGTTCTGCGGCGCCTTTACAGCCGTTTATGGAAACTTTCGAAAAAAATGGACCGTACATAAACAAAGCAATTTTTGGGGTTTATCATGGGTCCGACTCCCAGTGGGCTGCTCTTGTCGATGGTTTAATTGATGTTGGGAATGCTCCGCTTACTCTTGATGAACGCAATTATATCGAATTTAATGAATGGGAAGTTAATCAATTCTGGGGAATTGCCTGTAGTACACACTTTGATCCTTTCTTTGTTCAAGAAATCGAAGGACCTCCTGGCTTCAATGGGTTCCCTTTCAATTATGTAAGTCTTCGTCGGGCAGTCGCAATTGCTCTAAATAAATATGCTATTGCCCAATCGGCTTTTGGAGAAAGTGGCGTTGCTCTTGACCATATCATTCCGGCGTCCTATCCCGCTTGGCATGAGCCAGATCTCGGAGTGGATTACCGGAATGGTGACATCCAGTATGCTATAGACGTTCTCGAATCCGCAGGCTTTATTGATTTCAACCTTGATGGTTATCGTGATGCACCGAATGCAACCGAAGTTGTATTGAGCTTATACTATACACCTACTGAACTAGCTACAAAATATACTCAGCATTCAAAAATTGCTACCAATACTACCTTAATGGCTCAGACAATTCAAGCCACTATAGAAGCCCTCGGTTTTCAAATTAATCTTTATCCTGTCTCTGAGGCAACCCTCTGGGCTTACACCCACATTGGCTACCGTGCATACCAGATGGCCCTAATCCCATTGCAAATTTATAATCGAGCTCCAGAATTTTTACAAAATCTATTCTACTCATATACGATTCCTGTAATTGATTCACCAACTGATGAAACCCTTCTTTACTCATCTAATATAATGAACTTCCACAATGCAACCGTCGATACTCTCATCGAAACAATGAATACAACCACTGACTATGACGATTTTCAGACGGTCTTATCGCAGCTCCAAGTCGCAATCGCTCAAAATCAGCCCCTTATTCCTCTATGCACACGGTATGAATATACCGCACAACGAACTGATCATTACGAACGATGGTTTAATGAACCTGGAGTTGGAGCTGCGAACCAATGGAGTCTATTGCAATCTCGATTGATAACAGGCCAACCTGAAAAGCATCCAATAACCGATGTTGGGGGGTCTATGGATATTGGCCTTAATGATATGCCAGCAACACTGAATCCCATACTTGCTACCCTCCCAGATACTTGGCTTATCTTGGATTCTATCTATAGCCGTTTGGTTCGGATGAATCCAATAACAGGGGAACCGGTTCCGGATTTAGCACAAAGTTGGACGATAGAACCTGTCGGGGATGAGTTGCGAATGGTATTCAATCTTCAAAATAATGCTTCCTGGCATGATGGAGAGCCTTTCACAGCTGACGATGTAGCATTTACCTATAATTATACAAATGACTTGCCTGGACCTTGGCCTCTACTTCGACCCAAACCGTACATACCCATTTCAAGCATTGAAGTCCTCAACAATGTCACAATCGCCATTACAACACCACTCAATGGTTATTTTGCCCTTTTTGACATCTCTGAGTTCGTTATCCTACCTCAACACCTCTGGGAAGGTATTCTTCAACCCGCGTATTTCGATAATCCCCGTCCCATTGGTACAGGACCCTTTATGTTCGATAAACGTCCGGAGCCTGGACTAATTTACCTTAGCTATTTCCCTGATTATCATTATGGCATTCCCGGCTCTCGTGAATTACCGGTCTTTATCGACTATTCCTTCCTCATCTGGCTTGGTGGCGGGATTTTCGTGGTAGCCTTGACCCTTATTGGGGCGATATGGTTCCTTCGAAGAACTCCGCACGGTTTCACAAAATAACCACCGACTGCAAGGCTATTCATACAGCTCCTGTAAAAACGACTCTACAATAGAATTGAATATGGTGTGGTTTTCGAGCATACAGTTGTGCCCTGCTCCTGAAATAACCTCATACCTTACTTGAGGAATCAATTCCACCATTCGATCGAGGAGCTGTTGATCAACCGCTGATTCATATTCACCTGTAATAATGAGGGCAGGGACTTGGATTTCTGAAAGCCGCGAAACTACATTGAAGTCCTTAACATGTTGAAGGATTTCAAGGATAACATAGGTTGGTGTTCGCATCGATTCCGCATTCACCCATTCGACAAGTTCCTGATTTACATCAGGGGCAAAGAGGGCTTTTTCGGTGAACTTTGCTGCTCTTTTTCGGGATATACGAATTAAAAACTGTAGTAGACTAAACTCGAGGTTGCGTTTAAAAGTGGCAACTGGATGAGGGCTCGTTCCAACTAAGACTAGTCCTCGGGGGTTCACCAGTTCATCCAAAGTAGCTTGAAGGGCAATCATTCCACCCAAGGAATGTCCAATCAAAACAGGATTCGATATTTGCTGAGTCGCTAGAATAGATTCAAGATCCTGTATGTGGTCCCTGATAGAATATCCATGTGCTGGTTTCTCGGAATCTCCGTGTCCCCGTAAATCATAGGCGATTACTAGGTTACTCTGAGCAAATAGGGGAATCTGGTACTTCCAGAACCGATGGGAGGCAGCCCAACCGTGAATGAAAACAAGAGGAGGGCCTTGCCCTTCTGTGTGTTCATACAGCTGCACAATAGCTTCATTTGTTTCAATCATTTGCATCTCACGTTAACCGACACAGTGAACCTGGTGCTACTTAGCTCTTCAGAGGTCCTGTCCAAAGAGTTTTTTCTTCCCACGAGAATCAGCAGGCAAGCTGGTGATTTATTGTGGACGCAACCGATGTCTGGATTGTGATAATCCGCGGAGAAGCAGAAGGTCAGGATGTTCGGGTCGCCCTTGATTTCCAGAATATCGAACCCCTTTTGGGTCCGCGCAATTTAATCGTCGGTGATGCTTTTGTGGGCCAGTTACTGGAACTGATTCATTCCCATGAACAGTGGGTCATTAAAACGGTAATTGAAGAGGTGAGGACGCCGCAGGAGCATATTCTTCCTCCCGGCGTTCCGCTATTCGCCATCTTGACAAAGAGTCATCCTCGCGGGCTCTCTGCTGGCGCTCTCTTTCTCATTGAAGAGGTCGCTCTTCAACCAGATAAAGCACCAGAACTGGCTACAGAAAAGATGGAATTTATTCTGACTCCTGCCAAGCGATTTACCCTAGTAGGTTTATCTCCAGTGGGATTCACTGCAGCATGTGCAGAAGATCCAAAGTTATTCACTCGGTTCATTTCACGTCTCCTCAAACGCCCAGAAGCCTTTGAAGAAGTTTCTTTATTACTGCCTCGACAAAACGGAGTCTAATTATCCTTGAAGTAATTCCCGTTTATCTTTTATGAGCTCGAATTACTAGAAAAAAGGGGATGCGCTGTTCACGGGTAAAAAATGGGTCATCCATAATTGGGCGGGGTTCTTCAAATGCAGTTAGATGGAAGCCGATTCGAAGCAGGGCGTTAACATAGGTTCCAATCGTTCGATGGAAGAAACTAAATGCTTTTGGGAATTCCTCGCCAGTTCTGGTCTTCCATCGCGCTTGGTATTCCTTTTCGCCGAAATAATCCTCAGTCATGAAAAACAGTCCCTCTCTACGACCTGTTTCACCGTTCTTTTTGCCTAGTTTCCAGTAACCAGGACCATACATGTTGAAAGCAGGATGAACGACAGAAAAGACGAGAAAGCCATTAGGCCGAAGAACACGGTGAAATTCACTTAAGCTTTTATCTAAACATTCGAGGTTGAGAAGAACAAGGTTGCACAGCACAATGTCAAATTCTTCAGCTTTGAAAACTCTCAAATCACAAAGATCAGATAAGACATAATGAATGGGAAGATCAGCGGAAAGTGTCTTACTTTTGGCAATCAGAGCCTGAGAAAAATCTACTCCCACCACCTTAGCACCCTTTTGGGCATAAAAGCGGGCAAGGTATCCTTCTCCACACCCAGCATCGAGAATTCGGCGACCTTTAACAGTCCCCATTAATTTCTCCACACACGGGTTGAGAATACTTCGGTGATGCGGGGTGCCTTTGCCACGGATTAATTGAGAGTACGCTTCAGCATTTACCTGCCACTGACTACGTAAGTGTTCATTCATGATTCATTGTGTAATACAAGCTGTATTAGACTGTGACGACTGGATTATTTTGCTAATTAGACTTCTCGCTTAATTCATCGATTGAGCTGACGAGACGACCAGTGTACCGATTGATTGCTAACGTTAGGATTTGCATAATCAACGTAATGATGATTATTCCAAGGGCAATGAACACAATCAGTAAACCGATTTCATAGAACAGAATTCCGGTTAATCCCATTGATGCAAGCCAGGCTGCACCCCAGGGCTGTAGCATGTATTTCAATAGCAGGTAGTATCCATAAATTCCTGCAACAAGGACAAAGAGAGTAGAAATCGCAAAGAGGGTAAGAACCGTCTTAGTTGCAGAATCATCTGCATCGATGCGTCCGACACCGGGACCTACAATGAATCGTCGTACACTTCGGTGAAACCTAAGAAACACTCCAAGAAGCCACACAAATAGCAAAAACGCAAAGCCACCACCCAAAAGGAGGATAAAGATGAAGATATCCTCGTTTGCCACAAGAATTTCCCAAATACCACCGAACATCAAAACAAAAACAATGCCTGCCCCAAGGAGAACCAGACATGCCAGAAGTTGTAAACCGAAGGTAACTGAGGCAATTCCTCCGAAAACCCTGTCCCAATTGATTGAACGTTTTTCTTCATTAGATGGAGTCATATCTACCACTTCGTTGAAGGGCTAATTCTGTACCTACCGTGTGGTAAAGTCGAAAAAGATTTGCTTTTTCACTCTCAAGGGGCTAGAAATAGGAAATCCCCTGTATATGCTATCTCCAAGGGTGAGCCTATAACTTTTCTTCCAATTCTTCTACGATTTGTCTATACCGTTTATGGACGTCTTTACCGCCAAGAATCTCATCAAAACGCTCGAAATCAGCTTTCATCTTGTCCTTTTCTTCCTTACTTAGCACTTCCACCAAAGCTGGAAAGACGTCATCCTCTTCCATCTTGAAGTGAGGTTGCATTATCTCGAGATACTCATTAACAGCCTTTAGGATATTCTTACGTCCCTCAGATGAACCCCTTTGATAAGCTCGAATACCCTTATGCATTTCATTCGCAAGATCCAATGCTTCAATGTGTTCTTCGATAAGCACGGCAATATTTCGATCAACTGCTTCAGGTAATTCAGTATCGTGCTCACGAAGTGTATCAAAGAGAATATCTTCCTCCTTTGAATGATGGACTACATCGGCGTAACCGCGAATAAACTCGACGATCTTCCAAAAAATAGGGGCAGGAATTTCTTCTTCATCTTCAAGCTTCTCACGAACTTTCTCTATAATAGTAAAAACTCTATCAACCAATTTGTGTTCATCAAGCAACGTGTCAATTGGGTACATGGGAGTCTACCTCCACTTCCAAAGTGTACCCACCTTGTTCATATCCTCTTGAAAAAACTTGCCTCTCTGCAATGTTTTTAGACTAAAAGCTTATTCCGAAGGTTCTAATCTATGATTACTGGCGATAAGGAATGGTAACCCCCCCTGCGTTGTTTCTTGGTGGCGTTTTCATGGGAATTCTGGGTGCTGCCTTTTTTGGTATGTCAAATGTGGTCTACAAATCTCAAAGTAATGCCATCCAACCGATCGCCATTAATGCCTTTAAGATGTGGTTAGCCTTACCTGTTATCACCCTTGTTGTTTTACTCTTGCTCCCTTTGACGGGATTCAATGTCCCTCTCGCTTCAATCCCCTTTCTGGCTCTTTCGGTCATCTTCGGGGCAGGAATTGGTGACCTCCTATATTTAACAAGCCAATCGCGCATCGGTGTGTCCCGAGCATTTCCAATCGCTATGACCTTTCCCATTATTACCTATTTCTTGTCAATCTTCTTCTTACACGAGTTACTGCTTCTAACCCGCTTAGTCGGCGTTATATTGGCAATACTTGGAATCGGTATTATCACCCGAGAACAGGCAATTCAAGACTCTGATGCTATTCAGATAAACGTGAAAGAATCCCTAACTAGTTGGGACAAACTTGGCATTGTCCTCGCAATCGGTGCAGCCCTGTGCTGGTCAACAGCAACAGTCATTCTGCAAATCGGATTGATTGGAGCTGACCCAATCGATTCCAATCTAATACGAATAACAATCGGGTCCCTTTTTCTGCTTCCCATTTTCCTTTTCGCTCGAAAACGAGGCATGTCGCTCCCAACTAGACGCGCAACAAAACTAGTCCTTATCGCCGCTTTCTTTGGCATGGGCATTGGTTCAATTCTTTACGTGAATGCGGTTTTTTTCACTGGAGCTGCCGTGACCTCTGTCATAGCCGCGACAGCACCTCTCTTTGCATTACCATTCACTATCATCTACCTGAAAGAAAAAGTCACACCCCTTATTCTCATTGGCACCATTCTCTCAATTATTGGAGTATGGTTAGTTGTCTTAGGATTCTAAAAAGAAAAGCACTGCGAACCAACTGGAAGAATCCCTTCGGTTCGCAAATACCAGTTCAAGGCGATTGATTGCTAATCGAAGAATTTCTTCGCTGCTTCAATGTCATCCATAACGGCTTCTAGATCTTCTTCGTGTTCAACCTCATCGGCCAAGATCTTGTAGATAATGTGAGTTGTTATCGGATCTTTGCCTTTGATTTTCTCAATGATTGCAGTGTAGGTGTCAATGGCACATTGTTCGCCTTTGATGTTTTGTTTCAGAATCGGAACTACAAACGGATCTGTAGGCGCTTCGTATCCACAATTGGTTTTTGACTGCCACTCTGAGGGGTTCAGAATAGGGGTTCCACCTAGTTGAATAATACGTTCCACTAGCATTCCTGCATGTTCGAGTTCCTCATTGGCATGTTCTTCGAGTTCACCAGCGGCAGTCGCCCGCATCGGACCGACAACGATTTTTGCTCCAATCCAATATTGATAATAGGCAAACCACTCGTCTGCAAGGGCTTTGTTCAGTAATTCGATTAACTCTTTGAGGTCATACTGTACGATTTCACGACCTTTTGTTCCCATTTAGATACCTCCCATCAATTGAGAAGGAATTTGGTGTTTGTGCATGAGATGACGTGACTTATAATTAGCTAGTATCGTCCCAATCGTTTCATGGGGTATCCACAACATCGAAGCTCTCCGCCACCTGCTGCTGTAACTTCGATTTCATTCCCACACCATTCACACCTATACTTTTCGCCTATGCTTTGGACTTGAACCATAGAAAATTCCCCATTCCAATTGTGAAAACCAAATGAATCTTCTATAACCTTGCTCAAATCTTTTTCGAATAAGGCTCGAAATGTCTTGAAAGGGTAAGAAAAATGAAATGCAGATGGATGGACGCTGTCCCCCATCTGCGAGGTACTTTGTAGATAGTGAAAAACGTCTGAATAACCTGCTTACTTGCCTCGCTGACCTAGTCTGCTATCGAGCATGAATAATGCGCTTTTGGCATCTCCAATCTCTTTTAACAAAACAACAACTTCTTGTGTTTGTTCTTCTTCTTCAACTTGTTCTTCATAGAACCAATTGAGCATGGGGATTGCTGACTTGTCTCCCATTTTTTCGGCTAATTTCCCGATTTTAAAAATTCGCTCGGTAACGATTTTTTCATGTTCATAGGCGTTTTCCCAAGCAGCTAGTGGTGAATCCCACTCCGTGGCAGGTCCTTTAATCTCAGTAAGAATGACTCGACCTCCGCGATCGGAAATGTGGGTCCAAAACCGCATAGCGTGTTTGTATTCTTCAACAGCCTGCTGTTTCATCCAATGGGCCATGCCTTTTAAGTTAATGGATTCAAAATATGCTGCCATGGAAAGATAGATGTAAGCAGAATAAAGTTCGAAGTTAACTTGATCATTTATTGCATCTTGAAGTTCTTTACTAATTTCCATACATCGTCACTTCCATACATGTAAGGATAGTGGATGCGTTGCAGGTTCCTCTTTATATTTGTAGTGAACTTCTTAACATGGTTAAGAGTGTCGGGAAAACTCTGCTTTTCGCCAGTTCAATACTCTTTTAACGAGATAGAATCTTTACACTGTTGAGTATAATGAAAGCGCTAATCATCGTTGATATGCTAAATGATTTCGTCACTGGCTCCCTCAAATGTGACCGGGCTCAGCGCATTATTCCTCACATTCGGGAGCTTATAGATGGGTTTCATAAACACAAAGTCCCTGTCATCTTTGTAAATGATAGTCATCTTGACACAGATTTTGAAATGGGTCGTTGGGGTGCGCATGCTATTGAAGGCACCGAAGGGGCAGAAGTCATCCCCGAATTGACTCCCACTGATAAGGATATTTCCATTGGGAAACATGTGTATAGCAGCTTCTATGAAACTCCCTTGGATTCTATCCTTCGAAGTCGAAAAGTCGATACAGTAATTCTCACAGGACTCCATACTCACCTCTGTGTTCGCCATACCGCAGCAGATGCCTTCTTCCGTGGTTACAAAATCGTCGTGCCAGAAGATGGTGTTGATTCCTTTACTGTAGAAGACCATGAATCCGGACTAGCCTATTTGAAGGAATATTATGGTGCCAAAATCACTGATGCATCATCAATTCTCAAAAGCCTGAAGAAATAAGGACACCCATCACGGATTGAGATCAATTCGCCATATTCTAGCTCGTTACTTTCTCAAGCTCTGGGCTTAATTTAACAGGAAAAATCGGTGCTTCTGTGAGTAACCGATAGGATTTAGGTAATAATCCAAGTTGGGTTTTACAGTATTGTCGGCTTTCTTCCAGTGGTGGAAAGTCATAGATGAGAGTGCCGTTTTGGATAATCGGAACTAAGAGAGGTTTGCCATCCGAAATTTCCTCTTCCCACCGAGAGATTGTATCACGGTGGAATAATCCATTTTCATCGAAATGACGATGAATTTGCTTCCTATAAGGTAGAAGCACTTTGTTAGGACTTAGTTTGGTCTTTGGAATAGGTTGACCATCTTTTCCAATCCGTTCAACGAGTTTATACACTCCTTGTAAGGCGGAGACACCTCCTTCACGAGTAATCGGGTTGAAGTTGGCTCCTGTGACGAGTCTTGTTCCAACCCCAAATCCATCAATCGGGGCATTGGCCCGAATCAGCTCTTCGATTCGGTATTCATCGAGATCACTACTAACAAAAATCTTGGTTGTCGTAAATCCCGATTCGTCCAAGAGTTGCCGGGCCTGAATACTGAGATTGTTGAGATCACCACTATCTAAGCGAATGCCGGCGAGACGATATCCTTGTTCATGTAGTTCTTTCCCCACAGTAATGGCATTACGGATTCCCTCGAGAGTATCATAGGTGTCAACCAAAAGAATTGTATTATGCGGAAAGGAGGTGGAATATTCACGAAAAGCTTGGAGCTCGTTTGGACGGTTCTGGATGAAGGCATGAGGCATAGTTCCAATGTAAGGGATATCCCACATCTTTCCAGCTAGCACAAGGGAGGTGCCTGTTGCGCCCGCAAGATAAGCGGCCCGTGCTGCTAATATTGCTGCATCCCGACCATGAGCGCGGCGTGCACCAAAGTCCACTACAGTGCGTTCTCCAGCGATATCTACCATCCGTGCAGTCTTGGTGGCCACCAGGGATTGGAAATTCATGATGTTTAATAAATAGGTCTCGATGAGTTGGACTTCAATAGTGGGTCCAGTTACATTGATTATTGGTTCATTGGGAAACACGATGGTTCCTTCTGGAACTGCATAGATGTCTCCACTGAATCGGAAATTCATCAGAAAATCTAAAAAGCCATTGCGAAAGTCTGGCCCTGAAGTTGCTTCTAGCCATCCTAGGTCTTTCTCTTCGAATCGCAGTTTCAAGATGTACGCGATGACTTGCTCTAATCCCGTGGCAATCAAATAACTTCCAAAAGGCAGGGCTCGCACAAAATATTCTTGGGTTATTACGGCATCGTTTTGGTAATCAAAATCAGTTTTGGTACTGGTGAGTTCGTAATAATCTAAGAAGAGGGCTAGTTCATTGGGGTTCACGAGTCCAAGTTTTGGTGGTGGCATACCATTGACCTCCAAGTTCCCACTTAAAGCAGGGTTGGAGTACTATAAGGCTTTAGGAAGGGTTTTCAACCCGGGTTATGCAACTTCCTGAACCGAGGCCGCGAAGGTGAAAATGAATATGAGGCTAAATAATCACCTTAGGCAAAGGCTTATGACAAAACACACTCAATAACAGTAACCACGAGGAATGGATCTTGTCAACACGATTACAAATTGGTCAATCAGCTCCTCCAATCAAACTCTACGACACTGAACTCAAATCTCGCACCCTAAAAGAATTCAAAGGCCAAACCGTTGTGCTTGCCTTCTTTCCGGGCGCATTTACTGCTGTGTGCACCAAAGAGTTATGCCATTTTCGTGATAGCCTAGCAAACTTCGAATCGGTCAATGCACAGGTGCTCGCGATCAGTGTGAATGATCCCTTTACAAACAAAGCCTTTGCAGAACAGAATCGTCTAATGTTTCCGCTTCTTAGTGATTATAACCGTATCGCCATCAAGGCCTATGATGTCGTACAAGAGGGATTAGGGAACCTGAAGGATTACATTGCAGCAAAACGAGCGGTGTTCGTGATCAGCCCTGAAGGATTCATTCGCTGGATGTGGGTTACTGATAATCCAGCAGTTGAACCTCTGTATGGGGAAATCCAGCACGCAGTTGATGATATTGGACGCACCCAACCTGCAAGCTAACGGCTTAATGCTGGTTTTTTGTTACCTTGTAATGCAATCGTGATGTTTTCAACTGGGATACTTTTTCCTGATTGCTTTACTGCTATTTCGACAATACGTTGTAACCCTGAACAACAAGGAACTTCCATCTTTAGCATGGTAATGCTCCTAATCGAGTTTGTGCGGAAAATTTCGGTGAGTTTATCCACATAAAATTGGGCATTATCAAATTTCGGACACCCATATACTAGCACTTTATCCTGTAGAAACTCCTGCTGAAATTGCGGGTATGAAAAGGGTACGCAATCTGCAACCACCAACAGATCTGCATTTTCGAAAAAAGGAGCACTCACCGAAACCAACCGTAAAGCAATCGGCCACTGCCGTTGTCCAATAGGTACCACTTCGCCACTAATCTTAGACAGGGTTTCCACAGTAGAACCGTCAACTTTCACATCACAGGATATCTCTTCAGATACCTCGGTTTTTCCTCGATGCTCCTCTACTGCTTCTTCATCAAACTCTGGTGCTTCCCGGTGGATAATTTTGAGTGCGCCTTCGGGACAATGGCCCAAACAGGC
>JBHLPI010000073.1:0-10552 GCA_048939595.1 Promethearchaeota archaeon
CATACAAATCGCATAACCCATACTCTCTTTCACACGAATCGTTCCCCTTTCAGCCGCCTCTCGGAAACGGCGCATCGTCGCAAACCCGGTTTTGGTCATCACACCTAGAAAGTAAAATTCAAGGTCTGAAACTGAGCCTGCTCCAATGAGTTGATCAACACCAATACTACCAGGTGCACTTACTATTCTTAGCTTCTTAACCTGTGCACGAATAATCTCATGGATTGCAGCCATGGGCAATCGATTAGCTAGAATTCCCTCCAAATAGATGTGGCTCCCTACCGTGATGTTCTGTTCTATTAGATTTGCCAAGGAAGTAATTTTACTAGATGCGGTCATAATTCAATCGCCCTTGATGTTTGGTTCCTCAGGTCTTCAGAGCTTGGAGAGGTTCTTATTTCGCATCTCGAGGAGGTGCGGAGGTTCGAACCCAGCCTTTCCTTATTACCCACGCGATGGGGATAAGGATTGCAGGAATCAAGATTAATAATTGGATTTGCCATGTATAGATTGGAATCCCGTTTGGAAGATAGAATATTGGGAATGGCCAAAAGACATTAGACATACCCAAAATATTTGCTACCAGAGAGGGTACAGCAACAGTTACGGTGATCGCAGTAAGGATGACAATGATTCGGTTCAACCGATTGGCGAGTAAAATCGAATGCAGTGAGACTAGATCCGTCAAATTTCGGGCATTGATTTCTAGGGCTTGTTGTTGGCGTTCTAACTCGCCGATTGTTATGTCAAGCAATGCTCTTAGTTCCTCACTGAGTTTAAGGTTTCGCGGAACATGTTGCAGCATCATGCCAACAAAATTTCGTTGGGTTGTTAGATGCTGATAGAATTCATTTTGAAGGGCGCGGATTCGTTGGATTTCTGCTAATAAGGTGTTAATGCTGATATCCGCATATTTCGATTCCAGTTCCTTAGTTGCGTTAACAATTTGGTTAATGATTAGGATATTCCTCTCAATGAGTTCTTGAACAATACGAACGGCAACCAATGAAGGTGAAATTTCCATTCCAGCAGTTACAAGGTTTCGTAGCGTTTGTTCTACTTCTTCAACGGCATCCGGCGGAATGTTCTTTCCAACTGTGGCTACTATTTTCTCTCCTAAAAGAATTAAGACGGGTTCTGAATGTTGGACTGGTTTGGCCACAATAGTGGGAACATGGAAGGCTGAGTACTCATAGAAGCGGTGATAGCGACCTTCAAGAGTTCGTTCAAAAACCCGTGAAAGGCTTTTGGGATCAACAGATAAAAACAATCCGAGCTGATTATATTCTTCCCCGGTTGGGTCTATTACAGAAAGCCAAATGAAGTCTGTATCACGCCAAATTTTTTGAAAATCCTCATTTTTTGCCAGTTTACGAAACTCATCTTTTTGGGTGTAATACATTTGGATCATTTGACTTTGAACCCTCCGATAATCAGGAGGTGTAGTTCATGTATGTATTGGAGGGGGTATTAAAAGATTGAAAACCTACCTTCTTTTACTTGGCGCGTCGTGATACTGTTACGGTCTCACCCTTCAATTCCAATAATCCTGCGCGAACCAGTTCCTGAACTCGGCGTCGAGTCTCGTAGACACCAACACCAAGGACTTTACTGAGCTCCTCGAGGGTTCGCTGACCCGTTTCACGGACTAACATGTAAATTCGATATTTGGGATCTTTTTCAAGAGCTTTCTTCAACTGTCCAAGCTCAACTTCAGAATCAGTGACTCGCCGACGCAATACAGTTGTGTCTTGCACTGCTTCACGTTGCACAATACCCACAGTTCGGAGTTGGGACGCTTCGGCTTGAGCATCTTGAGCGATATCCTTCTTCACAAGTATATCCTTTTGCAGAGCTACTAATTCTTCATCCCGCTTTTTCATGACCTCACGTAATTTTCCAAGTCGTTCAGCCATGGCTTCCAGCTGATCTAAAAGATGTTGTTCTCTATCTTTCGCAGTCTTCCCGGCTACTTTTAGGTCCTCTTCTAATTTCGCACTTGTTTCTTCTGTTGAAGCCAATTGTGTGGCCAGCTCTTTGAGCTCTTTGGATTTCTCTTTATTACTTACCTTCAAATCATTGATTTGTACCTGTAATCGAGATATCTGTTCTTGGCGTTCAGCATTGTCTGTGTTAGCTTGGTCCAGTTGCGCAGTGAGTTCTTTAACCTGCTCTGATAGGGCATTTTTCTTAGTATTAATCTCCTCAACTTGCTGAAGCAGATCTGCCACTTGTAAGGAAGGCTTTGGTTGGTCTTCCAAAATCAGTTCTCTATCAGTTGTAGCAAAATCGTCTTCACTTTCAACAGGGGAAGGTTCCTCGGCTTCGGCACTCATTTCCACTGGTTCGCCATTGGGAGGTTCTAAAATTGCTTCATCTTTATGGGTTTGAGGTTCCATTTCTACTGGCTCATCACTGGGTGTGGCATCCACTTCTTCATCAGAAGGTTGCTCGATGGTCATTTCTGAATCTTCTATTGGTAACTTCTCAACCGTGTCTACTGTCTCGTCCCTTAGCTGCGATTCCTGTTTTCGGTATCTCCATTTCTTGTCAGAAGAATTGCTTGGTTCCTCAGGTAACTCAGTTGGCATAAGACTTCCCCTATCAGGTACTAGACTATCAAGTAGCGTAGTCAAAAAACTTTGTGGCGGGCTCTTTGAGAAGAACAGAATCTGCGTATCACAAAATGGTCTCTTTTCCGGTTTGATTATAGTTTTTGATCAAAACAGTAGATTGGTTTTTGGAATTGGCGGGTAAGTGAATGGACTTCAGCTTTGATTTTCTTTGATGTCTCGCCTTGAAGACATCTTGCGATTAGGTTTGCGATGGTTGGCATCTGATTGGTTTTCATTCCTCGACGGGTTACCTCCTGAGATCCTAAACGGACGCCCGCATCCGCAATGATGTCCGAAGCTTCTAATTGGGCACACATGGTTTGTCCCTGATTCAGGTTGTCGGTGTGTAATAAGACTTGGTGTGATTTTGTATACTCCCAAGCTTCTCCGACTAGAGGAATTTTGTTTTCTGCTAGTTCTTTTGCTAACCACTGCGAATTGAGTACAACTTGTTTTGCATAATCTTTACCAAAGGCAAGGAGTTCTGTGAGGGCAATACCTAGCGCTGCCACTCGATGGTGATGGTAGTTATCGACTAACACCGGATTTGGACGTAAAGTAAAATCGATTTGCTCAGCAAGTTCAGGATCGTTTTTAACTAGGACAATACCGCCTTGCGGACCAAAAAGTGTCTTATGTGTGCTTCCGAGCAGGACTTGTGCGCCTTCTTGAAAGGGATCCTGAAATTGACCACCCGCGATTAACCCAAGAACATGCGAGCCATCATAGACCAGAATCGTACCTACTTCTCGGCATATTTTTGCTAATTCGGACACTGGATGTGGCTTCAAAATAATACTTGCGCCTAAAATGAGGAGTTTAGGACGATTTTGTTCAACCTTTTGAATCGCCCCCTGAATATCCATCGAATAATTGTCAGCAAGATAAGGGAGATACTTAACCTTTAACGGGAATCGGGCTTGCAAGTTTAGCGGGTATCCGCCGTTATTAAAATGCGAAATTAGAATGGAATCATTGGGCTGACATAATCCCATGATCACAGCCATTAGAGAAAGGTGCCCTGATAAGGGTCGAACATTTGCATATTTTGCATGAAACAGTTTCTTTGCAGCATCGATAGCAATTTCTTCCACTTTAACAGAGTACTTCTGTCCTCCATACCATGGCTCATCCCACGCATATCGATGGCCAAAATCTGATGCCAACATGGTTCGGACTTGTGGGCTTGTCAGATTCTCTGATGGGATAAGATTCAGGCAGTGTTGCCGCCAGTCCTCGTGATTGCGCATTGTGGAATAAATTTCTTGAGCAATTTCAGCACACATGATAAAACGACCCCAAAACTGGTCATTGTGAATTCTAGTATTCCCTTAATTAGAATGTATGTGGTTGAACAAGCTTTTTCAATACTAACACCGGAAGGCTCACCTTAACTGCAGGCGATGATTTTGACGGAAGACCCCGCTACTGAAGAGGAGCCACTAAGCCAGCAACGGCTTCAGGTAGCGACACTCTGGTCTTCTTGGCAAGTTGGCGCAAATCTCCTATGGGCTTATACTGGTGTCCTCGCCGTTGATCTCGGGGCAACAGGGGTACAACAAAGCACTGTAACCGGTGTTCAAACCCTCGGTAATGCTTCTATGCAGTGGGCATGGGGAAGCTTAACCGATCGGTTTGGCCGACGTCCATTCCTGTTCTTAGGTTTATTTGCCATTGGCTTGACAGCTGCCCTTGTCCCTTTTGCGACGAATGCCTGGCAGCTCATCCTGCTATTATTGGTTCCAACTATCATCGGAAGCGCTGCAATCCCCGCCTGGAATGGTCTCCTTGGGGATCTTACCACAATGGCTGGAAGGGGGCGATTTGTGGGAATCATAACAGCAATCGGAACAATAGCCTCAGCTGTTTCTCTCGTTTTTGTAGGCTTTTTCGCTGTTTCTATAGGATTAGTGGGTCTAGCTCAGTATCAAGTGCCAATGTATACTGGGGCTATTTCGATGGTTATCGCTGTTATTTGTGTTTTAGTGTTAAATGAAACCATCCGCCCATCAAAACGGCGCTTATTTCAGATTCGGAACTCAATTAAACGAACGCCACGCTTTGGGCGATTCTTAATCATTAATACGATTTTCTTTGCTGCCATGGGCGCAGCCTGGCCGCTTTTTCCCATTATTACACGAGGTATTCTTAACATCGATTTGTTTTACATTGCTCTTTTCACAGCGGTGTTTAGTGTCAGTTCAGGGGTTGCACAACTCTCTGGGGGGTTCCTCACTGATCGGTATGGCCGAAAACCCATTATCTTCATAAGTCGCACTATCATCTTTGTCGCTCCACTCTCGCATACACTTGGCGCTATTACAGGCAACTTTTGGTTCCTTTTACCAAGTAATATTGCTGGAGGATTTCTAACAGGATTATTCATTGTTAGTAGCACTGCATGGCTCCTTGATTCGGCTCCTAAGGTATATCGAGGAACCGTCGTTGCGCTCTTCAACTTCTTCACGGGGCTTAGTGCTTTTTGTGCTGCCATGGTTTCTGGTTTTCTTTTAGATTTCTTGGTATTGTCTCTTCCTTATGCAACCGCTGTTATTATGATGATGCTAACTATAGTTGTAATTCGAATCATTGCATCCATGGGATATCTTGCCATCAACGAGACTCTCATTAAGGTACACGCTCCCACAGTGCCTCCGATTCCAGGACCCGAAAGGGCTCCCTAAGCTTATGAAGGTGAGTGAAGAGCTCGAACTAGCTTGGTATAAAATTTTGCCGTCCGAGGAATAGATGCGAGGAGAACATGTTCATCGGAACCATGGATTCCATATCCAATTGGACCGAAATCAATGGCTTGAATAGGACGGTCCGTAAAATGCCGAGTATCACTTGCTCCCCCTAATTCAATGGGGCTAGTCTTTTGTCCCAACTCTTGAGCAATTTTCTGTGCGACTTGGACTACTCGGGAATTGGTAGGCGTATTCATGAAAGCTTTCCCTAATCGTACTTTCAATTGGTAGTCAATACCCATGAGTTTCTCAGCTAATACTGCGTTCAAAGCTTTCTTCACTGTCTGAACATCATTGGTCATTGCACGACCATCGAAATAGACCTCCCACCGATTTTCACGGTCATAAAGTAAATTTGGACAAAAGGTAATCCCATAATCGCTTAGATTCGTAGCAAACTGCACTCGGGAAATCGGGAGTAAAGCTTGTAGAAGCATGGTGAGATTTCGATCTATCTTGTGGGTTTCCTGGGATGCATGAGCTTGAGGGTTGATAACTTCTAACTCAAACCAGTCTGGGACTACATTACTCTTTACATAACTACCTGCAGTTGAGGCAACCCGAAGGTGTGAGTTATGAAGCAAAAAATTCGACGCCGCGAGGAGGGCATGGCGGTCGACACCAGGTAAGAAATAAGCTGAATGCCGAGATGCTCTCCCAACGTAGTCGGTAGTGAATCGCTGTGTTTCGACGGCTCCATCACACTGTATAGGTTGTTGTGGAACATTAATTGTGACCGAAACCGTGTTCCGACGACGAGTAACAACCTGCATGCCCACCCCATCTGCGGTAACCAAATAATTAGGAAACAGATTCTGTTTTTCCAGCTTTGCCCGTACTACAGTGGCTCCATTGGCACCACCAATTTCCTCATCGCCGGTCATCGCAAAAGCTACAGTTCCCTTTATCTTATGGTGACGGATCTCTTCAGCAGTTAGGAGAAGTGCCGTCGTATTTCCCTTATCATCGGCGGTTCCTCGACCATAGCCAAATCCGTCGCGCCTGGTTAATTCAAAAGGGTCAGTGGTCCATCCTGGGCCAACGGGGACTACGTCAAAGTGAGAGATAAGTAAGGTTACTGGGCGGCTTTTCCCATAAATTGCTAGAACAGAATAAAACCCGTTTTTTTCAAGAATCATAGAATCGTAACCGATTTCAGACAGCTTCTCATGTAGGAATTCGGGGCACTCCCTGGTCGGGCGTATCTCTTTTGTCGGATCATTAACCGTGGGGAATGCAATGAGTTTCTGCAGGATATTCAGATAATCCATTAGTTATTCGCTCCATTTTTATGGGGATAAAGTCGTGACTGTGCATCCTTGTTTTTCCACAATAATTGTATGCTCTGCTTGTGCGATAGAACTTCGATCTCGAAGCCCTAACACAGCATAATTGTGAACACATCCTTGGTTTGTTAGTTCGTCTAATGTCTGGATGATTTGGCTTGGTTCTACAAATTTTGTCATCCAACGAGAAGCAAAAGGAAGCTGCGCAAATTCAACCTTCATCTGACTGTAAAGCTGTCGTAACCCGGCGTCCTTGGGATTGCGACCACGGGCAAACCCGAAAATGTGTCCTGGTTCCAGATTATCAACTCGGGGATTTCGACTATAGGTTGCAAAGGGTTCAATCGCTACCACCATGTTTTCCACTAAACGTGGGGAGGTCACACGGTTGATTGAATTGGTGACAGAGGGAACCGAGATTCCTGCGTGCAAGTTGAACTGCTCTATACTATGGCCTGTCAGATTCTCAATTGCCCGTGTGTTTGCCCTAATCATAGCTTTAGAGATGGCTTGTGAAATCTGCCATATACGGATACCAGCTCGCGCCACCTTAAGCGCCGCTTCTAATCCAGCTTCAGCTCCAATAATGAGCTGCTGGAATGATTCATCATCTCCCACTAGGACTGTTCGAGCAGTATCTGCAACATACCCGTCGATATGCACTCCTAAATCAATCTTGACCAGAGCTAAATCTGGCACTTGAGCTGTATCGTCGATACTAGGGGTGTAATGGGCTGCATGATGATTGATTGAAATGTTGATTGGAAAAGCCGGTTTTCCTCCCAATTCCAGAATCTTTCGTTCCCCGGCTTCAGCGATTACCAGTAATGAGGTTCTTGTCTTCACGAGGTCACAGGTGAATGTAAGGGCTTTCGCTGCAATTTTACCTGCTTCTAAAAGCTTTCCACGAACTTTGTCAAGCTTTTCGGTACCAACCATTATACTTCAATCCAATATGGCCAACTTTTTAGAAAAAGTGGTTTTTTAATCAAAATTAAATGTTGACTTTAATTTAGCTATTGCTCCAAGTTTATCTTAGGCTCAAAAGAGTTAAGAATAGACTTTCCAATGGTTAAGAAAGGTGGATGTAAGCCACTTACCCCGGGGGCTCCAGATGTGACTACACTAGCAGAGCTTCGCAAGCACTACTCCACGCTTAAAGATATTAGCGCCAAATGTCGAACGATTATGGGCGGTCTCCCCTCTGAAATCGAGACCTCGCTAGAGGATGCAGGACGGGAGCTTTTGGCCCTTGAAGGATTCGACAGAGACGCAAAGACCAGTTGGTCTCTTAGTCCGAAGAAGCGGCGGCTCATAAAGCAAATCGACCAAGGTCTTCCCAAAGTCGATGAGGACTTATCACGATCATTACGCCTTCATATCGAATTACTAAAGTCCTACATGACTGAGCTTGAAGACTTGAAAGCTACAATCATGACCTTTGACATCAAGTTGGGGCGGGACCTCAATAGCCTCTCTTTCCCCTCAACCCAAGGGGGTTATGCTGTTGTGCTACCCGTTCTCTCACGGTTTGTGTCAAATCTAGAAGGTCTTTCAAAACAGCTTCGTGAAGCCTTACTCAAGCAAACAAATGATATGCTCGAACAAAACCGGGCTTTAATTAAGACTTATGACCGATTTGTAGGCATTGACACAAGTGATGTGTCAATTAGTGCTGAACGCGAATCAGTTGGAGTAAATACAATCCCAGAACTTTTCGAGATACGGAAAACCCTCCGAAAAGAGCATGAATACCTCACCAGTCGGCGAGGGGAGGTTGTCGACACATTACGTGCAAAACTTCAAGCTAGTATTGAGTCTTCAATCTCGTTATTAGAAACTGCTCGAGGTTTAAACCTTAAAGTACCCATGGCAATTTCTACCTCCCTAAAAGGCTTAAAAAAGCAGTTAGATGGTGAAGCCAATCTTACAACACTTCTTGGTTTGGTCCAACAATACGATGGCCAAGTGCTAAAGGCCTCAAGTGAGATCCGGAGTCAAATCCTTGAATTCGGACATAACCTTAACCGCATACTAGCTAGTGCGAACATCTCCCAAGAAGCGACTTTTCTCCCACCTGCACCACCTGAAGTTACTAAAGAGGCAGATTTAGCTGCCCTTATCGCTAGTTTTGAGCGCTTACAAGCGTACCAAACTAATGTTGAAACGGCGATTCGCGCGGAATCCATGCGAATTATTGATGATTTAACGCGGGCCGTAAAGCGCAAAGTGCTACTAAATACGGATGAACTGGACAAGTTTGTTAAAAACCAAACAAAGAAGCTCCAAAAAGGCGATCTGAAAGATCTTGTCAAAATCTATTCAGATGTTGCTACCCAAATTATTGAAGAAAATGGAAAATTGCTAGCAGAAATCCGAACCCAAGAGGCTTTACTTACTCGCATCTCTGAAACGGCGAGTACGGTTCTTGACAAAACCACCATGGGTGCTGCACCTGCACCAGTCCGCAGTTCTGATATTAGCTTCCCCGAATTAGTTGAAGCATATGCGCGACTACATAAGCATGTGGAAAATCGAATTGATCTTTTCCGTAAAGCCTGGGAGCGGGAACTCAACGCCCTCTTAGCTGAAATTCAGGTTATCAAACCCACCTACCGTGAGTCTTTCAAGACCATGGAGCAATTTCTGGATACTGCAATTGCCCAAATTCGAAATAGTTCTAGCTTTGAAGAAATTGAAGGCGTGGCGCGAGAAGCGCAAGGGGATGCCCTCTACAAGGCACAAGATGCCATCGAGAATCTCAAATATCGTCTCGACCTCAAACTACGATTAGCAGTTTCCAAACTTCTCGGTATGGGTTTGACCATTCCCTCAGAAGTCCAGGCTGCCATTCAAGAACTAACACAAATTGTCCCTGCGAGCGAAACCTATGAGGAAGCTATTCGCAAAGCTCATCATATAGTTGAACTCTTTGAGAAGCGAATTGTAGGGTACTTCAATCAGACACTTAATGAGCAAATCAAAGCTTTCTCAGAATTGACCAGTGTCTCCGCGACTCTTGGGATTAAAACCGACACTTATGTCAAGCAATCAATGAAATTACAGGATAAGTTACCGGCAAATATTGAAGAATTGCCAGATCGTTTCGACGAACTCCGGGAATTGTTGACCGATGCGAAGTTACTCAAAGACATCCGATCAAAGGCTAATGAAGTTTGGCGTAATCTTAATTCCGTTACTGATCTTCTCGAAAGACATGGCCAAGCCGAGATTGTAGCGAAACTCAAGGATCTGCTTGCTCGAGTTCCTGACGCCTTGGAGGCCGAACAAGTCAACACAGTACTGGAAATCTGTATGGCTCTAGTTGAAGCCCAAAATAGTGTCCTCGACATCCTCCGAAATATGGAACAAAAGACCGAATCTGCCTTTGAGCAGTTATTGGAGAATACGACCGAATACTATTCTACAATTAATCGCGTGTATGCATCCCGTCCCACGGAATTTAGCAAAATCATATTTCCAATCGACACTTTACAGAACCTCCGTGGAAAATTGGAAACAGTTAATTCTCTCCCTGAAGCCATTGACATCTTCACCACAATTCGAAGTCTAGAACAACAATGGCTGGAGAAAATCAAAGAACTGGATGAATGGCATAAGGCGCTCCGTGTGTTTCTTGCCGACTTCAACCCAGCAGCGCCTAAAGCTGAACGAAATCGTCAATTAAACGAGATTGAAAAACGAATTCGCGAAACCTACTCTCGTGAGGATACAGCAAATTACCTCACTTGGGCGGCCCGAGAACTGGGTGCCGTAATGGTTGAACAAAAAGAAAAAGCCAAGAAGAAATAGGGTGAAAAAACATGGAAGCATCAGATGAAGGACCGCGTGTTGCGGAAGTATTTGCCATCGGAATCGGCGAATGTGGAAGCAACCTCGTTGG
>JBHLPI010000074.1:0-10510 GCA_048939595.1 Promethearchaeota archaeon
TTAATTCGTCGGTATGGAGAGTCATATCAAGAATACCAAAAACGCACCGGCACCTTCTTCCCGAAGTTACGAAAACAAGACAAGCAAGCTAGTTGAGTGAAGATATGTCTGTAATAGCCTGGATAAACTTCCTGACTCTGAACCTTGTAACCATATTGTGTTGGTGGCTGTATATTCGGAGTGTCCAGCCCTACAATCGCGCACAACGCTTTGGAAAATCAGCATGGCAGACTGCTAAACGTGATCGAAGCTTTTCTGGCATCCTGATGTGTGTTCTAACGGTCAATATGATACTATGGTTGTGGTTTCCAATCCCTGAGTTAGCATGGCTTGTTCATCCTAATTGGCTGAATAGTATCCTTATTGGGATCATCCTTGCCATTATTTTTACTCCTATTTGGTTTAAAGGCATCAAGGATGCTGGCAGGGAAACCATGGAGCCGTCTCCTTCAACAGAGTTGTACGGAGGAATTTATAATTACATCCGGCATCCACAAGCCGTCGGAGAGATGCCATGGTTTGTCATAATTCCTCTTTTCCTAAACTCTCTCTTTCTTGTGATTTGGGCGACTATTATGATTCTAATTGTTAGTCCGATTATCATCTATTATGAGGAAAAAGATTTGCTTGAGCGCTTTGGTGACAAATACCAAGAATACCAACAGAGAACTGGAGCGGTTTTTCCTAAAATCCGCAAACAGAAAAAATAGCTTATTCTCTAATTACCCAAAACTTTTCGTAGCAATTGCTCTCAATGGTAGCATGATGATGCACTTGAAGGCTATAATAAATGCGACAATTTGGTGTCCAGTACAAGGTTTAATCAAGAATGGTACTCTTCTTTTTGATCGGGGGAAAATTGTTGATGTAGGGCAATCCATTAAGATTCCGAGTAAGACCAAAACGATTGATGTTGAGGGTCAGTATGTGGTTCCAGGATTTGTTGAAGCCCATGCCCATCATGGACTCTTCGATGGGACCATTGGACCCATGGGCCAAGATGGCAACGAGATGACAGATCCCATTACTCCGGAAATGCGTGGAAAAGACGGTTTCCACCCCTTCGAATACTCATTAAAAGAAATCATTAAGGGCGGGGTTACTAGTGTTAATACAGGACCTGGATCTGGAAATGTCATCTCGGGGGAAGCCTTTGTCTTCAAACCCGTCCCTGAAGCAGTTGTCGAAGACATGATTATCCTATCACCTTCGGGATTAAAGGTCGCCCTGGGAGAGAATCCTAAGCGGATTCACGGTCAAGAAAACAAACGAATGCCTATGACCCGAATGGGTATCGCTGCACTACTTAGGAAAACCTTCACCAACGGGCAAAACTACTTAGACGAATGGAAAGCCTTCGGCGCTAAAGCTAAGGAAGCTAAAGAAAAAGATGAAGTCATCCCCAAAGCCCCAAAACGTGACTTAGGTTTGGAAACCATTGCTAAAGTTCTGAAACGCGAAATACCCTTACATGCTCACGCTCATCGAGCTGATGATATAGCAACAATCATTCGAATAGCCGAGGAGTTTAACCTCCGGTTAGTCCTCATCCACTGCACTGAAGGTCACAAGATAACTAAATTTCTGGCGAAAAGACAGTACCCAGCTGTCATCGGACCAACTATCCTTTGGACCGGTAAACCAGAGGTGAAAGAGAAGGGATTCAAAACTGCAATGATCCTGAATGAGGCTGGTGTCAAGGTTGCCTTACAAACGGATTCGTTGACACCAATGCTCTATTTCCCTCTCCTACCCATGTACTGTATTCGAGAGGGAATGAGTCGAGAAGATGCTTTAAAATGTGTAACCATTAATCCCGCCGAGATACTTGGTTTGAAAGATCAGATTGGCTCCTTTGAACCTGGCAAAGATGCTGACATCATTGTATGGTCAGGGCACCCCTTCGAGTTCTACAGTGAGGTAACAGAAGCTTACATCAATGGCAGGAAAATTCCAATTGAGTAATGAAATTAGTCGAAGCACCAACTCTTAATATATTCTAACATTGTTTAAGCTTCCTTTTGATAAGGTGATTTCACTGGTGCCTCCTAAGGATTTTAGTGATGAAATCGCACAAATTGTTGGTCAAGAAAATGTATCAAGGATAGCAAATTCACTTGACATTTTTTCAACTAACCAGAATGTTTTCTTTGGAAAACGCCCTCAATTAATTGTAAAACCCAGGTCTAGCAAAGAAATTCAACAACTTGTGCAACTTGCAAACAAATACAGCCTTGCACTTGTTCCTTCGAGTTCTCAGGGACCCAAACTTCGGTCGGATTCAGTTCCAAATGCCGAAAACACCATCATTGTTGATTTAAGCCAAATGAACCAGATATTCCGTGTTGATGAGAAGAATAAAGTCGTTATGATTCAATCAGGAGTAACATTTCAACAATTACTAGAAAAGACTAAAGCGAAAGGCCTCAGACCATTAATGCCTCTGTTACCACCTGGTTCAAAATCTGTTGTTGTGAGTGCACTGGATCGAGAACCAATAACTATACCACGATTTCACTGGGATACATCAGATCCCCTCTTGTGCACTGAAACAATATTCGGTTCTGGAGATATTTTTCGAACTGGTGCAGCAGCAGGACCAGGTTCACTCGAGGACCAATGGGCATCTGGTCAAGCTCAAAAGAATCCGTTAGGACCATCTCAATTTGATCCTTTTCGAATTCTTCAAGGATCCCAAGGAACTCTCGGAATAGTATCCTGGGCGACCATTAAATGTGAAAAAAGACCCATGGTACAGAAGGCGTTTTTCGCAGAATCAGATTCACTGAATGAGTTGTACGGTTTCACATATAATGCACTTAAAAGGCGTTTAGGTGACCATTTATTCATTCTCAACCGAGTGAATTTTGCGTCTCTTCTCAGAATTACGCCAGACGAAATCCAAACGCTCCTTGAATCACTACCTGAATGGATCTTAGTTATTACCGTCTCAGGACATGGGCTTCTGCCCCAAGAAGAAATGGATTACATGGAAGGTGATATTAAAGAGATTGCCAACAAGACAGCTATTGATTTACAAACGAACATTGCTGAAGTTGGGGACAAAGATATTCTAAGGGTTTTGGACGAAAGTTGTTCAGAGCCATTTTGGAAGCTTAGGAAACACGGAGGTTGTATGGAAATCTTTTTCCTAACAACCTTAAATCGAACCTCTGAACTCATATCATTATTCTTTGACAAAATCCAGTTTTTTGAGGTTAACCGAATCGGTGTGTACATCCAACCACTTGTGCAAGGAAATCATGTACATTGTGAATTTGACCTTTTCTTTAATCCAGAAGATGCTAAAGAAATTTCTCGAGTCAAGAAAGCATTTCATTTAGGGACCCAAGTGCTTCTGGACAATGGAGCCTTTTTCAGTCGACCCCTAGGACCTATTGCACAGGAAATCTATGAGAGAGGATCACCAGACACTGTAATGGCACTAAGAACTGTCAAGTCCATCTTTGACCCGAACAGCGTCATGAATCCTAACAAACTTTGTTTTACGGAGGCAGACTAATGACTCTTCACGAATTTGAAAATATAATGGACAGTTGTTCACGCTGTTCAAAATGCAAGTTCCTCCCTGCTTTACAAATCAAAAGCAAGGAATTCTCTCACATCTGCCCGTCCATCGAATATTATAATTTCCACGCTTATTCCGGTGGCGGTCGCATGATAATGGCCAATGCCTTGCTTAAGGAACGTATAGAGATTACACCTGAACTGCTCGAAGTACTGTATCGGTGTACGAATTGTGGTGGGTGTGAAGTTGCTTGTAAATTTATTTACGATTTAGAACCCAACGAAGTCATCCATGAATTACGCTCCCATTGTGTCGAACAAGGCGCCGGACCCATGCCCAAACACAAAGACTACATTACCAATGTAGATACGGCACACAACCCCTATGGAGAAGAGCATTCTCACCGTATGGATTGGTTACCCAAAAATGTAGAGCTGGATGCAAATGCTGAAACTTTTTATTTTGCAGGATGTACGGCTTCATATCGTCGCCACGAAATCGCCAAGGCAACTGTTCAATTACTAAATCGTGGCGGCCAGCATTTCAATCTTCTAAATGAAAATGAATTCTGCTGCGGAAGCCCAGTCTACCGAGTCGGCGATCGCAAACGAGCAATTGAATATATGACTGAGAATGCTGACCGTTTCAAGGAGTTAGGTGTTCGACGCATCATCACAAGTTGCTCCGGCTGTTATAACATGCTAAAAATTGAATACCCACGGTTCGTAAATACAGATATTGAAGTTCTACATACTTCACAGATTCTGGAGCAGCTGATTAATACAGGTAAATTAAAACTTACAAAGAAAGTTCCTTTGAAAATTACATATCATGATCCTTGCCACCTTGGGCGTATGGCAGAACCATATACGCCTTGGGAAGGCGAAAGAATCGAGGTCTTAACGCGAGTTTACTTGAATATCCCACCGAAACCAATTCGTCGAGGGGCGGAGGGAGTCTACGATTCACCTCGTAATGTTATTCGCCAAATA
The DNA here is from genome assembly GCA_048939595.1 of Promethearchaeota archaeon. GTDB lineage: Archaea > Asgardarchaeota > Hermodarchaeia > Hermodarchaeales > Hermodarchaeaceae > Hermodarchaeum. Next base: position 4,522 of record JBHLPI010000074.1, read on the forward strand.
CCGGGTATAGAATTTATTGAGATGGAAAGAATTCGAGAATATGCATATTGTTGTGGGGCGGGAGCAGGCGTTAAGGCACAATATCCGGATTTTGCGTTATGGACTGCAAACCGACGGCTTGATGAAGCAGAATCGACTACTGCTGATGTCCTTGTGTCATGTTGCCCATTCTGTTCAACAAATTTTCAAGATGCTATGAAGACTAGAACTTCGAAAATGAGGTTTTTTGATCTAACAGAGCTTGTTCTTCAGAGTGTAGGGGGGGATGACTAATGCTCAAACCTACTATATACAGAGCCTTACAATCTATCGTTGGTCCTGCTAACATTTCGCAAGAACCAGCCATACTTGATACATATGCATTCCAGTGGTGCAACGAAGTAGAAAATGCACAATGTGGACTTGAAGCGACCCGGTTTGGAACCCGCCCCGCTGCGGTTATCCTTCCAGCATCTACTGATGAAGTCCAAAGAATTTTGAAAATCTGCAATGAGCACCGAATACAATTCAAACCGCATAGCACCGGATTTGGGGCGTGGGCAGGAGTAACGAATGAGGACGAAATTCAAATTGATCTCCGCAGAATGAATCGCATCATCGAAATCAATATTGAGAACAAGTATGCAGTCGTTGAGCCATATGTGACTAATGCTCAACTTCAATCAGAAACCATTAAAGTTGGATTGATGCACCATGCTCAAGGAGGGGGCCCTCAGACTTCCCCTTTAGCTAGCCACACCTCCATGGTTGGTCCAGGTTTTACATCTTCATATACAGGTTTCAGCGGAAGAAACCTCTTGGGTGTTGAGTGGGTTCTTCCAACTGGCAATGTTCTCCGACTTGGTTCTTTTGATCATTCTGGTGAATGGTTCTCAGGTGATGGCCCAGGACCGAGTCTACGTGGCATTATGCGCGGGCTTATGGGAACCTATGGTGGATTAGGTGTATTTACCAAAGCCGCTATTCGTCTTTTCTCATGGCCTGCCCCAGAAAATTGGAAGTGGCAGATGAAAGGAACCATCCCTAATTATGAATGGAACCTTCCACCCTTCTGGCGAATATATGTTCTCAACTTTTCTAATTGGGATAGTTTTGAGAAAGCATTCTATGATGTTAATGACGCTGATATCAGCATGATGGCAATGGCTTCATCCCAAGAAGGATTAGCCACCATGTTCACGAACACAAAGGAACAAGCCATCGAAGCAATTATGAGTGGAATTATGACCAAGGTTCAACGCTATTTTGTCATTCTGGTTTCAGCTCACACTCAACGTGAATTCAATTATCGCCACAAACTGATTCAAGCAATTCTCGAAAAGTATAATGGTGAAGACCTAGTTGAATCCGGACTCGTTACACCAATGAAGATGCATTATGCAGAAGGCATCAGAAATATGCTGGGAAGCCACGCATTTCGATTTACATCCTGCTTTCAAAGCACCCATGGTGGTATGGATACTATTTCTATGTCTCTGAAGATTGGTAAAATCAATAAACCCATCAAGCAGAAATATATCGAAAAGAAGGTCATCGGCGATGACCGTGGAGAAGGAATGTGGATTACAGGTTATGAGGGGGGGCATATGGCTCATATGGAAATTCCGACCATCTATGAGCCTTCTGACCCCGAATCCTGTCAAGGCTATGCAGATTATCTTGATGAATGTAATGAAGCAGACATCAAACATAGTCTAGGGATCCCATTCTTTATCGTAGGAGACCGTATCCATGATTACTTTGGACCCAGTACCAGCAATTACCAAAACTGGCTTCGAAAAATCAAAAAAGCCTTTGACCCCAATGGTGTCGCTGATCCAGGACACTACGTCTCTGTAAAATAACACATCCTTCAGATTCAAATACAACTTTGAACCCATGAAGCGGCTATGTTTCTCATTGATCCCTTCCTACTCATATTCTTTGGTTTTCTATCATTTCTAATTGGATTCTATACTAAACGTTACACGACTCTTCCCATCGACAAGATCCTTGTGTATTTCAGTCTGATTGTGATGACCACAGCAGGTATTACGCTCTATCTAAACAACCCTATTCTCGACTGGATGTGGATGCCTTTCTACCCCCTTGCCACCTCTGGAAGAGACTATATGATAAACTCGCTCGTTTTTAACTTCGAATCAGTCAACACAACAGGACTAATTGATGCAATCTCAGCACTCCTGATAGCGATTTATCCGATCTGGATCACTATTGGTGTTCTCATTTTCAAACGTTGGAAGGTTGCAGATTAATCAGGTTTTATTGTTAGTAGATTACCTAGCGCGATTACTGAATCGATTCTGGAAATAAAAAAGTGAGGAGAGGCTGATTAGTTAATCTTGACTTCAACAGTCTTGATTGCCTCTCGGAATGGAAGCGTAATGTTAAGGAAGCCATCCTTATAGTCTGCAGACGTTTTGTCTACATCAATTGCGTGAGCAAGCTGATAACAGGTCGAATACTCGATGTCACCACGTCGACCCGTAATGCACAAACTGTGCTGGGTGGCCTGAACCTCTACATTTTTCTTCTTCACTCCGGGGAGTTCAGCCTCAATACTATAACGTTCCTTGTCATGAGAAACGCACGTAGCAGGAGTTATTCGTACACGAGGTTCTTCAGGCATAGTAGGTTCCTCCTTCATAAAATTTAGTTTTACCTAAATTATAAATTAGGTAATATAAAAGCGTAATGCATTTATGAACCACTCACATCTGCCTACAGCTTTCACTTACCCCCCCCAACAGTAGGTTAGACAAGACAGATTAAAGAGCTCCAGAAGAGGCTTATTTACGCTCAATCCAGGACCTTAAGATGCCTGTTACTCCGGAGGAAAAGAAGGAAGACGACTAGAATCACAATAATTGTTAGAACTACACCTGCACTGATGTTTGTAAAGCCAAGTGTTCCCCGCGTCATCGGAGAGGTATCTGGAACAAGCTAAGTCTCCTAAAGGAATAGTATGGGTCCACTGAAGAAGTCCTAATTCATTTATTTTGAGAAGCCAAATGGCTTCTTAGTCATACCTTGCAGAGGTTTGTGTTCTCCCTGTGATAAGATACCTCCCTTCACTGCTGCGGATTAAAGAATGGGTTTCATCATCACATTATTAATTCCAAACGGATACGCTCATATTAGGTCAGTATCAAGAGAAATTACGGAATTGCTTGGCTGAGAATTTTGTTCTATCGGAAGAAAATTGATAACAGTAAGAATCAATACAGGTATCACGATTTTCCAACCGTTGTGCAAATCGCCACACCCTAAGAGTTGCCGGCTGTTTTACTAATTACTGTATTATAAATCAAATTGTCTAGACCAATGGTTAACCCTATTATCTCAAACCTTGCAGAAGCATCAAAACTTAAAGGCGATACTACCAGTATTTCCGTACTACTTCACCTTCAAAATGCGCGCAGAACCAAGGTTGATTATGCATTGACAGAACAAAAACGAGCTCGAATTAAAGCCGATAAACTGGACACCGGATTCGGGTCTTTCCGGAATGTCGAAGTAACAATCGGTAAGGTTGTCGACGAAGACTGGGACGAACCTATGGGACCTACACCCATGCCAAGCGTCACTACGCTTCGCGACTGGGACCACAAGCTCCTCACCCGCTACGAACCCTCGTATATGCCTGCATGCCAATTGTGCTGCCTTTGCACATTTGGGAAATGTGATTTGACGGGCGGAAAACGTGGGGCGTGTGGTCTTGATATTAAGGCACAGTCAGCACGGATTGTGTTGGCTGCCGCAAACATCGGGTGTGCTGCACACCTAGCGCACTCTCGGCATCTTGTCGATCATTTGATTCATGAATTTGGTCCTCGTTATCCTTTGACTCAAGGAGAAGGAGTTGAGATTGAAGCCCCCGTTTCTCGCCTTGTTACCGGTATTCGTCCACGGACGCTTGAAGATGCATCAGCGATTTTGGATTATTGCGAGACGCAGTTAACCCATACCCTTTCCGCAGTTCATACTGGGCAAGAAGGCAGTTGGATCGATTTTGAATCCAAAGCCTTCCACGCTGGAATGGTTGACCAGGTCGGAATGGAAATAGCGGATCTAGTTCAAATTTCGACAATGGGTTTTCCACAAGCTGAACCCGAAGCGCCTTTAGTTGAAGCAGGAATGGCATCAATGGATCAATCAAAGGCTAATATTCTCTGTATTGGGCATAACGTGGTACCTGCAGCAGCAATTACTGACTATGCCATGGAACACGGTCTTCAAGATCAAGTTGAGGTCAGTGGGATTTGCTGTACAGCATGGGATATCACTCGGCATGATTCAAAGGCAAAGATTGTTGGTCCGATTTCTTGGCAATTACGTTTCGTGCGCAGTGGTCTTGCAGACGTGGTTGTGGTAGATGAACAGTGTATTCGTACAGATATTCCTGATCATGCAAAGAAGGTTAACACACCAGTTATCGCAACCTGCGATAAATCCTGTATGGGTCTACCGGATCGAACCAAAGATGATGTTGACGAAATTGTCGCAGATCTTGTTTCCTTCAAGGTTCCTGGTGTGTTTATCGGCGATCATATTAAAGTCGGCGAAGTTGTTGTGAAAACAGCCCTCGCCGTTAAACCAAAGCGTAAAGGTAAGCACTCACTACCGAGTAAGAAAAAAATCCAAGAACTCGCTCAAGCCTGTCGTCAGTGCTCGGAATGCCGACGTGCATGCCCTAATGACCAACCAATCATGGACGCTGTAATTGCAGCCCAAGAAGGTAATCTAGGACCGCTCGCAGATGTTTATGATGAATGCATTGGTTGTGCTCGATGTGAATCAGCCTGCCCAAACGATTATGAATTACATAGCTGGATGGTGTCGGCTGCCAAAGACCGATGGATGCAAGAAAGTTTCATGGTCCGAACGGGTCGAGGAGCAATTAAGGACACAGAAATCCGGTCCGTAGGACAGCCAGTCGTCTTTGGTGAAATTCCCGGTGTTATCGCCCACGTTGGATGTGCAAATTACCCTGATGGAGGACGAGCTATACACGATATGTGCGAAGAATTTGCTCAGCGACGCTTCATCATTGTTTTATCAGGATGCGCGGCTATGACAGTTGGCACCATCAAAGATGAGGAAGGCAAGAGTATCTATGAGAGACGCCCAGGCTACTTCGATGCCGGCGGAGTGTTGAATGTGGGATCTTGTGTCGCTAACCCACACATCGCTGGGGCAGCCATCAAAATCGCTAGCATTTTTGCTAAACGCAATCTTCGAGGAAACTACGAAGAAATCGCCGACTACATTCACAACCGTGTTGGAGCTGTCGGGATTTCCTGGGGGGCAATGTCACAGAAAGCAGCATCTATCGCAGCAGGATTTTGGCGGCTTGGTGTTCCCGTCATCGTCGGCCCTCATGGAACCAAATATCGTCGAATGCTCTTAGGGCGTTCTGATATACCGAAAGATTGGTTGGTATACGATGCTCGAACCGGAAAGCAAGTTGAAGTTGCACCTGGTCCGGAACATCTTTTCTATGCAGTGGAGAATATGGAAGAATGCATGGTATTGACAGCGAAACTAGCCATTCGACCCAACGATACAAGTAAGGGTCGAGCAATCAAGCTCAGCCACTATATTGATTTACATGAACGGTATAAGGGCTTTTTCCCTGAAGATATACACAGATACATTCGCCGTGAAACTGATATACCAATCACACTCAAAGACAAAATCGTTGCACAAATGAAGGAGAATAAGTGGAAAGAACGCCCCATACCTGATCCAACATTACTGAAGCGAATGGTGTATGGGGGCAATGGAGGTGGCGACTGAAAATGATGTCAGCAGAACCCTGGCAAACCGCTGAAGTGTGCGGGCCAACAAAGGCCCAAGTACTAAAGAAACCCGCTGTAGTCGGGGCCTTGATGAAAAAAGCAAAACACCCGCTCATAGTCGTCGGTGCACAAGCCCTCTCCGAAACGACACACAAAAAATCCATGATTGACTACTTCATTGAATTCTC
>JBHLPI010000075.1:0-10430 GCA_048939595.1 Promethearchaeota archaeon
TTTTAAGTGGAACTGGAGAAGGGGCGAGAGTGATTCTACTCTGAGAAAAACAACTAACTTCTTCAGGGTATTGCTGGTTACCTGAAACAAGAGAGAGAATCCTCGTTTCCGCTTCGAAGAAGCGATTAATCGAAACCGGGGTATCGTTATGATCCAGTGAAGTGTCTTATCGAAGGAATGACCCGTCGCTGTGAATTGAGGGGTTGACATTGTTCTCACCAATCCAGTTACGAATAGTAACATAGCATTAAGGACCCGTCGAATTTTGTTCAAGTATCTTGTTGATTGGCAGAGTTATCATAATTACCAATATACTTCCTATTAATTAGTCAAGGGATTGCCATGCAAGATCAATTTTGATACAAAGATATTTAGTCGTCCTGATAGCATACAGAGGATTCATAACCTCGAGGAATATCCATGAGGGTCGGTTTTGCGTTAGGATGGATACTTCTACTTATTTTGTTTCCCGTTGGCGTATTATCAGCACCTTTGGTGAATGATGGTTTTGCGACAACCCAAGGTTTGGATTCATCGCCCGATTCGCCAGACCCAAGTATTGAAAATTTAAAATCGAGTGTTCCAATTCCGGGTCCAGATTTGGGAACGACCAATTGGACTTCAAATCATATTCAGAATCCTGACTTTGAGGATTGGTCAGATGCGTATAGTAGTGAGGGATGGACTTCAACTCAAACGGGTGATCGTCATCACTGGATCGAAACTACCAAAGTCAGCGATGGATCTTACGGTGCTGGTTTTCATTGTTACAATTATCCTGATCAGTTCGAACACGCTACACTCGAACAATCGACAATTAATGCGGATTTTTCGAATATCTCTTTGAGTTTTGATTGGTATTTGGACCAAAACAACGATCCCAGTGAGGATGCGATGTATGCAGAAGTCCAAATTCAAGATGGAACTCATACTTATTGGCTCTTTTATTATCTCAATGGTAGTTCTGCCATTGACCAAAACTCAACATGGGAAGGTTATTATGTTTACAATATGGGACCAGCTAAGCAGTGGAATAGCTTCTCAAGGAATCTCACCGCAGATTTTTTGGCTGTTGCTGAATTACAAGGCTCCTACAGTGAACTGCTCTATGTTGATAACATCAGGTTTCACCTAGAGACCTTCGGCGTGACTCTGAACCTCATCCGAGGATATATCGATAACATGAAATTATTGAATCACACCGACAATCACTATTTCATAAACCAAACGATGCGGAATGGAAATTTTGAAACAGGAGATTTTACCTCCTGGTCAATTCTTGATTCCTCGGATGCGGGTCACTTTGAGCGAAGTTCGTCTTCCCATACCGGTAGCTTTTGTGCAAATGCCACCGCGTATTCGATTGGTAATACCAGTGAAGTAACCTTCCGTGATTATCCTTATGTCCGACTCACAAGTTCACATCAAGGCCAGGTGAACATCTGGTGGTATCTTACAACACAGAATCTCACAAGTGACACCTATGCCTACATCGTTTTCGAAGCCTATGATGGAGTGGCACCGCGAGATATCTACTATCTCTTGAGCTATGGTGGCTCATCGAGCCCATTGTCGAATGGAACCACTAGTCTTGTTCTCAAAGCGGATCAATTCAACACCACCGGGACTTGGAATCGGTTAAGCGTCAACCTATGGACTGAAGCATTATCTCATTATACACTGAATGAACTGATGGTAGATTATGTTGAAATAGTAGTGATTGCTGAAGGACCCGAAGCCTTGATGAGTACGCTAATCGATGATTTTAGTTTCCGGGCTGCGACTTTAAATCACCGCGATTTTGAAGATCAACCTGCAGTGGGTCAACAAGTTCAAGGTTTTACAACGACATACTCACGAATAACGGTGACAAGTACAGCTTACGGTGGAAGCAAGGCTGGAAATCTAACCTTAATGAGTGGAAGTATATCGTTTGCTCCTCCACGTCTTCCCCTGCAATGGCGTCCATTGAATAGCTCTCGTGAAACTTACCTTGATGTGATGTGGCGTATCGTTGACACAATTGCTACTAACCAAGTCTGGCTCCGACTCACCTTAACCAATGGGCATGAACTCAACTACTATATAAACGGGCTAACCACAGCCACTTCAAATACTAGTTCCGTTGCCTATTTCAACGTAACAGATGCTAGCACTCTTGGTTCTTGGGTTCAAATGCACCGGGATTTGGTGCACGACTATGAAGCAGCCTTTGGCAGTCTGCCAGATACTACCATGGAGTTGCTCTACATGAGGGCTTCAACTAGTGCCCGATTGGAATTTCTATTCGACGACCTTTACTTGTATGATGACCCTGCTCCCACAATTAGCAATGTAGGGCACACACCGCTTCTCCCGGAGCCTGAGGAAATAGTTGATATCACCACGGATATTGTTGAGCAGGACCTAGTGACAGCCACTTTGTATTATCGTGTCGATGGAGGAGGCTGGCAGACGGTCGAGATGACTCCCCGATCAGGAGATACATATAATGCAACCATCCCCAACCAAGTCCATAATGCCGTGATAGAATACTATGTAACGGCTAGTGACGATTGGGGCTTAACCACAACCGCTTTGAATGGGGAGAGCTATTGGACGTACATCGTCACTGATCAAACGGCGCCCACGATAGACACCATTATCCAGACACCATTGATAGTCAATTACCTTGATTCGGTTAACGTGTCCACAGTAGTAACTGAAGTAGGTAGTGGCCTTCAGAGCATCCAACTTTTTTGGCGGCTTAATGGTGGTGCGTGGAATATTACCTCTATGATTCCGACCGGCACCGGTGGTTACTATGTTTACATTGGAGCAGAAAGTTACTCAATCTTTGTAGAATATTTTGTCAATGCAACTGATAACGCAGGTTTGCAAGGCGTCAGTAGCACTCAAAGTTACACTGTCACCGACACAATTGCACCTGAAATTACTAATCGCGCTCACTCACCAGCTATTGTGGAATACACCGATAATCCTACAGTTCAGTGTAATGTTACCGATGCCGCAAGTGGACTAGCCACTGTCGTTCTCTATTATCAAGTCGACAGTGGCATATGGAATAGCGTTGCCATGACACCGTCTACGGGAACTGGGTTTGGAGGAACCATCCCGGCACAGGCGTGGAACTCTGTCGTACATTATTATGTCAATGCTACGGATAACGAAGGAAACTGGATTACATCCTCGGGCTCCTATACTGTTGAGGATAATACGGATCCAGTTCTCCAATCAGTGATGAGAGACATCAGCACTGTCCAATACAACGACACGGTAGGTGTAAGTTGCGAAACTTCAGATGTGGGAAGTGGTCTAACCAGTGTAGTGTTGTATTACCGGAATGATTCAGGTTCGTGGTATTCCATTGGCATGACAGATAATGGAACGCATTACAACGGAGTAATTCCAGTTCATCCATACAATCTAGTTGTAGAATACTACATCACAGCAACTGATAACGCGGGGAATGCCGTGTCGAGTACCAGTGATACCTATACAGTCTGCGACGATTATGAACCAATAATCTCAAATGTTGCTCAGTGGCCTGTTGTCGTTCTCCAAACTGATACACCGGAAGTCAGTTGTGATGTGTTCGAAGATGGAAGCAGCATAGACTTTGTTATTTTGTATTATCGCTTTAATGGAATCAACCCATTCACAGCAGTTGTGATGGGTCACCAAGGTAGCGAACAATACAATGCTACTCTGCCACAGGGCAGCTGGAATAACCTCGTCGAATACTATATCACAGCAAATGATACAGCAGGCAATTCAATTACCGATGACTTTGGAGGACTTTATTATAGTTATACGATTGGCGATAGTCAGAACCCTTCGATTCAAAATGTTAGCCACACCCCACTTGATGTTGAATACAATGATAATCCCCTAGTGGAATGTGATATAACAGATGTAGGAAGCGGGATCCAAGTAGTCGTATTATGGTATCGAGTCGGAACAAGTGGACCCTTCACCCCAATCACAATGACTGATACTGGTCTTGGTCATTACACCACGAATATCCCTGCACAACCATATAGCGCCACAATCCAATATTACATCAATGCCTCTGACTGGGCAGATAATTTCAATGTTAATCCAGCCCCCGGTAGCTACTATAGTTATACTATTGTTGATATCACCAGTCCGTCGATTTTCAACGTATACCAGTCCCCCACTATTGTTGAAGGTTACAATGTCGTTCTTTTGTTTTTCAATGTGACCGATTATGGAAGCGGCCTCAATGTTATTCAATTCTTCTATCGCATCGATGGAGGCAACTGGATAACACTTGTTGCGAATCACATATCTGGGGATCAATATGGCGGCTATATTCCTGGACAGCCCTACAATAGCTTCATTGAATATTATGTCAATGCCACAGATAATGCCAACAATATAGCCTTAGAGAATAATGGAGGCAACTACTTCAACTATACAGTTGTTGACACACTGAAACCGGCAATTTGGAATGTTGATCAAATCCCTATCGTCGTCGAATATGATGATAGCCCGACTATCGGCTGCAATGCTACTGACCTTAACGGGAGTGGCATCCAAACAGTAACGCTGTATTACCGAACTGGCGGCATAGGTGCATTTTCAACTATTCTTATGACAGATATTGGAGGCAATCAGTTCACAGCCCCTATCCCGGTTCAACCTTATGGTACTCTTGTTGAGTATTTTGTGAATGCCACTGATTTCATTGGAAATTGGATTGTAGCAAACAATAGTGGGAACTACTATAGCTACACCGTGGGTGATGTCACTGACCCATTGTGTAGTATTAGTGTTCCTGAAGAGAACTCGACCGTTTCAGGACTTGTATCCATTGAAATCGAAGCTAGCGATGCCGGAAGTGGGATAGCAAGAATTGTCATTGCAGTAGATGGAGAAGCCCTTACTGAACTCACCAGCCTCCCATTTGATTATTCCTGGGATAGCACATCGATAAGTGATGGTTCCCATACAATTACCGTGACAGCCATTGATAATGCCGGAAACCAAGTAATTCTCTCAATTGATATCGTCGTCCAAAATGCTCAACTCCCACCACCGATTCCAGGATTTCCAGTTGGGGCAATTGTGCTAGGCTTGACCCTTTCATTTTGCGTAATAGCATTTGTCCGTCGCCGTCGAAGAACTTACAAAGGCTTGAACTTGTGATAAGGAGAGTCAAGGCATTAGAATTGGGTGTTCGTTACACCCTTGTGGACTGATTTCACAATTTCAGCGGAGTGTACAAGATCCCATAAACGGTTGATATCGTGGTGAAGGAGAAAATCCTGAGTCAATCGGTCAGCAGGTTTTGGTTGATTCATGGTGTATCGCGGGATAGCATTTCGAATAACATCATAGGCAATTTGTGAGCCTTTTCCTAATCGAACGGTCTTGGATAATCTGCGGATATCAATTCCTTGTGTGGCACATAGATACTCGATTGCAATGATGTGTTCGATGTTTGAGAGAATTTCACGAGCGTGGCGTGCAGCAATGGTTCCCATACTGACATGGTCTTCCTGATTCGCGGCGGTGGGGATTGACCGAATGCTTGCGGGAGTGGCAAGGATTTGACATTCGGCTGTTAATGCAGCTGCAGTAAGTTGGGCAAGCCCCAATCCGAAATGAACTCCCTGATCAGCGAGTTTCGGATGAGTCAGTAAAAGGGGTAGGCCATTGCTGAGTTTATCATCGATTAATCGGGCAATGCGTCGTTCTGCAATACTTCCGATGCTGGTCAGAGCAATAGCAAGATAATCCATTACGGTAGCAATAGGTTGACCATGGAAGTTGCCCCCAGAAAGAAATGTATTTGCTTGAGGAAAAATCAGGGGATTATCTGTTGCTGAATTAATCTCAACCGATACTACCTGCTCTGCGTGTGTAATCGCATCTCGTGCTGTACCTAGCACCTGAGGGGTACATCGAATTGAGTACGCATCCTGCACACGTTGTGTTGTTCGTGTCGCCACGATGGCTGCTTCGAACGCCTCTTTTGAGACACCCATTTTCTCGAGGTGTTTCTGGAGTTGTGTACGTTTTTTAATGAGGCCTTTTGCTGAATCGGGGGTCTCAACACCAAGTTGTTTATCGATTGCTATCACAGTATGAATGATTTGTTGTAGAATGAGTTCTGTGGCTTCACGATCTTGGTCCGAGTCAAAGATGAGTGAGTCATGAAATGTCTTCAACGCTTTCTGGGCGAGTTTCGCTCGTTCACGTGAGGTTAACACCTGGGAGCTCCCTGCAAGTAAGGTAGAAAGGTTATTTGCGGTTTGTAGTTGTCCAGGATGAGGACGAGCCTTATGGATTTGTTTATCAAAAGCGTCTAGAACGGCTTCTAGTGCCTCCATTGAAAGTGCGGCTGCAATTTCGGCTGAAGCAAGAAGATTTCGGGCATCCGCTGTTACGAGTGTAGCAATTGCGGTCATAATCTGTGTGCCATTAATAAGGGCAATACCTTCTTTCGGTCCCAGTTCAATTGGTGTTAACTTTGCCCTTTTGAGGGCTTCAGCCCCTGAAAACACATCTCCTTTATATTCGGCTTCCCCTTCACCGATAAGAACAAGAACCATGTGCGAGAGCGGGGCTAGATCACCGCTTGCGCCTACAGATCCCTTTTCGGGGATTATGGGGTGAACTCCTTTATTGATGAGGTCTACGAGCAATTGGAGTGTTGATAAACGGATGCCGGAAAAACCTTTGGCGAGCGTATTTGCCCGGAGCAACATGGCTGCACGGACAACTTCAGTGGCTAAAGGATTTCCAACGCCTGCAGCATGACTGATGATGAGGTTGTGTTGAAGTGCCTTTGCCTTATCATCAGAGATTACAACCTCACTGAAAGGACCAAAACCGGTCGTTACCCCATAGATGACTTCGCCTGAATCTATCCACTGGTGAACCAATTTCGCAGCAGTTTTGACTTTATTTTCTGCTTTTACGGACAGCTTCACCTTTGTATTATTACGGGCCACGGAAACGACTTGGTCAATTGTCAGGCTTTCCCCATCAATGACAATTTGTCGTGTACTCATTTTCTTCACCAGACAGAATCCGAAGTGCCTTTCACTTCAAGATTAAAAAAGATTCATCCTCTTTGAGAAAAGCCGGAAATTAATTCTTCTTGTGGAGAGTAATGGCTATTTGACTGATTCCACCCCACTTAGTTTCTTTCCCAATGGGGTAGTAGGTTTCGATTTTAATAGAATCCCTGTTAAGAATGAGCTTCAGTTCTTCAAGCATTCGCAGTTGTTCAGCAATATCGACTGCACGGTAGATGAGTTTCCCTCGCGCACGAATCGTGACTGAACCCTTTCGTTTGATTTGGTGCTGACAAGCGCGGACATATTCAATGGTTCGCTTCTTTCCAACATAGACAATATCTTCAAGCCATTTCGGTTCATCGATTGCTTGGACAGGAACTGGTCGTGCGCCTTGCTGAGGCACTGTAGTAATAAGCGGTTTGGGTTGCGGGAGGGACGCAAAACCGAGTAAAGGAGGTGCGAGAGGTTCCCCATCAGAGCCAGCAGGAACTTCGCCGACTTCTTTTACTTCGACTATTTGAGCTGAGGGCTCAGCAGCATCCTTTAGTGCAGAATCAAAGGTAGCGATTTCTTGTTCAAATCGATCCATCGTCAAACGCGTTTTTGGTTGCCAGCTTTCGATCCGTGCTACAATCGCTGTGATGAGCTCAGAATTCCTGGTGAATATTCCAGCTTCATCATGGGAAAACCAGCTCGGAGTGGTTAGGTTTTGTGAAGAGATTATAGCAGCTTCGTTATCTACGATAATTGCATTGGCCATTAAATTTGGACAATCATAAATTATGACTCGATCGGAGAGGAGAATTTCTAATGCTTCTGGGTCCGATAATGCAGCAATCCAATGCTGCCAATTAACCGTTGTGATGAATCTAACTTGAACCGCTCGAGGGATGATGTTGAGTAGATACCCGGTGATATCATTCGTGATATATGGAGACACTAAGAGAACCGAATCTTTTGCAGAGGAGAGTAACCCATGAACTAGGTCATTGAGACCATTCGATGTATTAACGAATATGCTCTCGGTTTTCCTTGGTAATGTTGTAGTAATTGAAGGAACTAATTTTTCTTTGGGATAGCCACTGGCTCCTTCGAAGAACGCGGTTACGTATCGTCGGGCGTCCTTAGCGATTTGGAAATCAGAGGAGATAAGTGTGAGGTCATGAGTGTTTTCGAGATCTTTGGTAAAGATAGGTGTTGATCCAACTGCAACCCTTTCTTCGGTGGCGAGTAGTTTGAAATGAATACGGGGGCGATGGATGATTTCGGTAGTTAGGTCTAGTTGTTTACCGAGTCTCTGAAGGATTTCCAATTCCTGTTTATCAGATAAAATCCCGCGGAGGCTCACTTCCTCATCAATCATTTTGAGAAGAGATTTGAACTTCATGGCTGGTATTTGGGGGACGCCTATCAATATGAGATGTTTTGCGCTTTTGACTAGCATGGAATATTCGGTGTTAAGTGTCGTGGAAGCGAGATAAATTGGAAATTTGATTTGCTTTTCTTCAGCGACAGAGAGTAAATCGATGAAAAATGGAAAAACACGCCGTTGAAGGAAAGGGTAAAATTCCCAAAGGAGCATCAAGATAACAGAACCGATTATTAGGAAGAGCGCAACGGCAGGAAACATCTCAGCTCCAAGCTCCCCAGAACTGGAAATTCGACCCTCTTTTGCTAATACGTTCTTATTTTATCTTTTGGAAGGTTATCGGATGCTTTAGACAATTAATTGAATGTTTATAGTTTATGCATTTTTTCTAGGATAAACTAGCTGTAAAGATGAAAAAGCCATTAAAAATGTGGTTATTCTTGTCTCAGATATGAGTGGGCAGACCAGCTGAGCAGGATAACTACAAGACAAATTGTGTACGGAGTGACAAAAAGCGAGCTCAGCAACATAAGCGGGACACCACCTGGAAGAAAACCCAGTTGGAAAATGAGAACGGGAATAATTGCCATCCAAGAGATGACAGGAAAGGCTATCATAAGAGCAACAGGTGTTTCATTCTTAGCCCGCGAGGCGTATGGATAACGGCTACCCAAACCCACACCAATTGCTGTTGCAATAAGAATTGCATGCGGGAGGATGGCTAGTCCCACCGTGAGTAAATTCAGGCTTCCCAAGATAACAGCGAAATATATTGCAAAGGGAATTGCTAGACAAATAGGCGTAATGAGCAATTGGATGTATTTAATGAAGGTAAGCCGCAGTGGGGCTACAGGAGCTAATCGAACAAGATAGACTGAGCCGTATTCGCCTTGGAAGGGATCAGAAGATGTGATAGCTAGTAAGGGGATGATAACCACTAGGAGAATGGCGTACAGGGTTTCCATAAGCGGGATGAACTCAGGAGGAATGGGGAGAATAGAACCAAAAGTAGGAGCAAAATTGATAAAAAGTAAGGCGAAAACAAAATTGGCGACCAGACCAAAAATGTAGAAAGCTTTTCCGGGTTTACGTAACCCAGTGAGAATATCCTTCTTGAAAAGCGCTTGGAGCGGTGTTTTAGCCGAGGTGAATTTAACGGGAAGCCGACTGAGGGCCCCAATCGCGGTACCCTTCCGTCGCGCGATAACTGCGATTTCCTCATACATATCAATAGTAATCCGATCTGTAAGCCACCTTGTGAGAATTAGGATAAGAACGAATGCAATAAAAAGTCCAAGAAGAGCCCAAGGAAGCGCTGGAAAAAATAGGACAGAAAATGCGCCATCGGAACCAGGTGGAGCCCCACTAAACACAATAGCTACTAGCATGTACGCCAGATTGTACATTGCCGAGGGAACAAGAACCCCGTTGATAAGCCATACTGGAGTTAGCAGAAGAATCGTACCAACCATTAAAACTACAAAGAATATTATTCGGAAAATCCTGCGATGAGGACGGGGTTGGGAGACAAATTTCCGAATAGCATAGAGACCATGTGTTGCAATTACCCCTATTTCGGCGAGAAGGAAAATCATAACGACGAAAAGGGCGAACATCCCGAGGGTTAACCTGAAATTTTGCCCAAAATACCAGAGGATGGGTTGAAATGCGAAGCCTATATAGACGAAGAGCATTAGTCGTCGTGGAATTGACCGCAGGTATTTTGCTGTGAAAAAGACATGACCCGGCATTGGGGTGGAGAATAGGTAATCAACATCCGCGGGTTCTGATTCGGATCCTAGGGGGACGCCCATAACAGCCTTTACGATTTGTTGAGCAATCACAAGAGACAGAAGGGCGTAAACAATCCAGACAGTGTTAACCCCAATCATCCCACTATTAATTATGATCCAGTAGAGAGAACCACGGAGCTGAACAGGAAGCGTAAACACGAATATCCACAGTAACCAAATGACGAGGGCGATGACGGTCACCGAGATTACTTGGAC
>JBHLPI010000162.1:0-3231 GCA_048939595.1 Promethearchaeota archaeon
CGATGATTAATAGTATATAAAAGTAGCATAACTATTAATGCATAATTAAAAATTATAACAATAATATAATAATTATCGTTATTATTTACCGTTAATTTACACTAAAATGATATATTATGTGTAATATAGTTTAATAACTCATATTATTAAAAAGAATGGCTGATTCATTTCTGTAATAGCATTAAACATTAGATTTCCAGGCAACCAAAATATTTTTCTCAAGTTCTAGCCTAAATTGCCGTTGAGGTACTGGTTCGAGGTACGATTCTGGGCAACAGTGATGTGCGGCGGGACCAAAGGCCTTGAAAGTGGAGTAAGGAGGCGGCTTATCGCCGGCATAATCTCCACCGAAAACAAAAGCCTAGTAAGTAAAAATGAAAAAATAGATGGAGAGAAACAAATTAACTATTGTTATCCTTGTCTCTGCTTTTGTTATCTTCTTCTTAGTGCTATCCCTCAAACCATCTCAATCGGCAAATACGGACTCTATCACTCCCACATCCCCATCAGAATCTGTTTCAAAATGCTGGTCTCCACCCGGTAAAGACTTCACGAAGTCCATCGCTTGGCAAATCGATTGCTGGAACTACTATTACGATGACGATCCAGCTACGCTGGACTACTACTACGAACCACTTGTTGGTGCGTGGATTTATGTAGAATACTTCAGTTACGAATGTGGTACAGGTCATTGGATTCCAGTCGGGTGGTATCTGACTGACTGTACGGGTGAGATCGATCTTTGTGGACCGACTGGCGATTATCGATTTACATGGGTAAAGGAAGACGGTTCCACAGAAATGACCTGTATGAATTGGAGTGATACTGACAGAGTTACCTGCTGTAAGAACTTATACTGCAACTACCTTACGCCGAAAGGTGGAGACAAGGCAATTCTTTTTTCTTTGATTTCTGTTTCTCCCACTCCCGTTACTCATATCTCGGAGATGTGCCTAGGTGACCGAGGTTAAGGTGGCTGCGTTTTTTCACTCCACCTTAGACAAAGCAGCAAAAAAACAATGGGTCTGGGAACGAGGAAAAAAACAGCGGAGTTTCACATCGGAAGCCGATTTGGTTGCTGCCGTGACGTATTTACGAATGCAAACCCGTGCACCTATTCGACTAGCTTATATCTCGAAATTGTATGTGCCAATCTATCTTGTTGGAATAAATGACACGCATAGCCTCATCATCAGTGGAGTTGGAAAATCATCGACGAGAATAAAGAACGTAACAGTGCTGCCTCCCGAAGCCTTTGAAAATCTTTTGAGTCATGTAGATAAAGTCCAACAGGTCCCCAGTCTGATTGCAAATTTAGATAAGCTCGTTAAGAATCTATATCCGACAAGCCTTACCTTGCCGAATGTTCTGAAATCCTCAATGATTGAACCAATTCGCAGTCTAATTGATCCCTCTTTGTCAAGCCCTTCGAAGAGGTTGCGTTTAGAAACGGAGATTGATATGAAGGCTGCAATGGAGCTTGGAGCATCCGTACGCAATGAGATACAACGACTTGAAGAGAGTCAGAAGCATTTGATGCACATGTTGGATGCAATAAACCAATACATCGAGGGGCAGTTACAATACATCAATGAAGAACGATTGAAGATTCACCAACATACCGCTGCAGAATTAGGTATGGCCCAGCTACTAAATCGTTTAGAAAATATCTTAAAATTTGCTACGACCCAATGTCGGCAGTTCATCATTCAAATGGATGCAAGTCCAACTAAAACCGACATGATTTTCCAAGAAAATCCAAGCGATCTCATTCAACCACGAATACTGGCGCAAGATTTTCGGAAATCGCTGCAGCAGACCTCAATCGAGTTAGATGTTGCCTTTTCTCAGCTCGAGGAAGCTGAACGTCGATGGTTATCGATCCATGAGCAAGAACAACAGGGACTTCAACAGAATGTGATAATGAGCTCAGCGCCTGAGTTTTCCTCACTTCAAGTATCAAAGAGTAGTCCTAATGTGGGTATGGACTCTCAGCTTAGTCTTTTAGTGAGTCTCAGGGAGCGGATTCTTGGAAGTTATCCTGCACTAATTCAAACCCTTCACGAAATCAGTTCCACGCTGGAAACGCAATTCAATCGGTTCATGGAAATAACGGCCAAAACCGATGATTTACGAGGAACCCATCCAGTGGTGGAAATACTAATCCCGGTTTATGTTGTCAAATCCCTCAATCCGACCCGTTATGGGGTTATCCCACCATTGAAGTTTCTCCGTCCGAAGTCACCTATTCATTGGAAGCACATCAAGAATGTGCCTCCGGTGAAAGCTTTCAATGTTGATCTCTACAATGACGCCTTCTGTGGAACCCTTCAAGATCTGATTCGTTCTGAGGTAAAAAGAAACACCGCGTTTCAAGAAGGCTTGGACAAGCAAGCCTTTCGAAATAACAAATTAAAACACAAGAAACGAATAGACCGGTTCCTTCAAGGTGTACAGGAACTCTCTCTTTGCGGTTTATTATCCACACATCTTGCGGATGATATCACACGCTTTTGGATGCAACTCAAATAGCGTATTCGATTCAGTTCTTTGAATCAGAAAGATAAGGCGTGAAGCCTTGAGTTGCGTTTTCTGGACGATTTAGAGCTTGCATAGACGGTGTGACTAACGATCATCTTGAACCCAAAGATGCTGCCTTAACCGTGGTTCTTAAACGACAGCTCCTCTTTTATGTCGTAATTACCCTTTGCCTAGTACAGGTGAGTTACCTTGGAAATCGTGGAACGTGATGAAGGACTCCTGAACTTCCTTAGCCCCGCAATCCTGGTCATGGTTGGAATCCTTGTCCTCTCGATCGGGGCCCTGAGCCTTGTTCTCCTCAATTATATCGTACCTGTTCTTATACCAGACCCAATCATGGCGAATGTCCAGATTAACCTGGTCGGGCAAATCATTGGCATCATCATTACGCTTCTCGTTCTCATTCCTCTCTTTAAGTTGAAGCAAGTAGATAGCGAAAATCCCACCGTATCCCGAACCATCAAAGTCCTTGGAATTGCCTGCCTTGCTTTAACTGTATCAATGGGATTAGCCCTAGCGTTATGGTTCCTGTTAACTGCACTAGGCATTCCAATCGATAGCTCATATACGGGTTTCATCCTAGGTCCCGAACACTTGTCGAATCCCTGGAATCTAGTCCTCTTATTTGCCTTTGCAGTGTTTGGTGCCGCCATCTACGAGGAACTTATCTTCCGGCGTATGCTCATTCCA
>JBHLPI010000016.1:0-34169 GCA_048939595.1 Promethearchaeota archaeon
ATCTGGATTTCTCCTTTAGTCGTTATATAGTGGACTGAGATGTAATCTTCAAAATCGTTTAGTCCCATTTAATCCGTTCCTTCCCAAGCAATCGAAGGAACTGGGTAAGTTCACCAAGATGGTAGGTATTGTGTCGAATAAGGTACACGTATTTGATAAGAATAGATGAAAACCAATGGAACCCATCCTGCTCCAGTAGATCTTGGTCAGAGAATTTCTGTAGTTTATCTCTGATGTACTTCGCAATTTCGTCCGAATAGATGAGCATATCACTTTTTCCGACTTTTGTAGCCGCTTCTTGGTGAGTGATGGTTTCCCACCAATTGACCTTTCCCAGTCGCGCGCCCCATTGCATCCCTTGATGGGTATCACGGGAGTAGAATTCAGCAGTTTCAATAATATGGTAGACACGAAGGGAATAGTACCAATCTTTGTCGTTTTGAATGCCATGGGTCCATTCTTCATCGGAAACCAAGTTAATTGCTTCCCGGATCATGGTCCACATGCTTTCAAGTTGCCCAGCGAGTTCGTATGCAATGGGACTCTTGAAATCTTTCTTTGCTAGCTTAGTCAGTAATATCACCAGGAAGGTTAATGGAGTTTATACGCTTTTAAATCTTGAATGAAGAATAGAGCTTGGCAAGACCTACGATGTCTATGCGAAAACATCTAACCGCCATTTTGCTTCTTCCCTTTAGTGTAACCGTGTTAATCCCAGTAGTCCTCCTAATATTATCGACATGGATTGGGTTGCCCTGGATTCTGCTCTACCCCGTCTCTTGGTTCAGCATCCTAGTTGGAGGCATTTCAATGGGAGTAGGGCTCATTGTCCAATATAAAACAAATCGGGCTTTTGCCCGCGTCGGAAAAGGCGCCCTCGCCCCGTGGGCACCAACACAGCATTTCGTCGTAGTGGGGCTTTACCAGTATATGCGCAATCCCATGATTATGGGGGTTCTGTTAGTCTTATTAGGTGAAGCAATCGCCTTTGGATCGTTGCTTATCTTCCTTTGGTTCGTGTTCTTTTGGGCAATGAATCATCTTTGGTTTGTCCGTTGGGAGGAACCAGACCTCGAACGCCGTTTCGGCAACGAGTATCGAACCTATAAAACAAATGTGCCCCGATGGATACCTCGTCGAACGCCTTGGCATCCAAAGAAATCTAAGCAGGAGTGAAAATAAATGGGCAAAATTGCAGCAGGCCACCTAAAACCAAGACCTGACACGTTTTGGTAAATCATTGGATGACAATGGCGGCATTGGGTTTAGTCATGAATCCAGTCCGGTTACATTGGCAGCAATAGCCTGCACCCTTGGCTGCTTGGAGCTTACGACACTGGTTACAAAGGGTATGGCGACAGTATCGGCATGTGTGCATGCGTTTCACCCCATATCTATATAGAATCAATAGAATAATGCTTTTTAAACATAAGGATTTTATCTAACCTACAAAAAGCCGGGTAATACCTTCCCAATCAAAGATTTCTAAAAGAACATTAAGAAAGAAACGGATTACCCACTTGTTTCTTCAGCCATTCGAGTGTTGTCGGAGATAACAGGAGCTTTCTCAATATCTTTTTGCATCTGAGCAGGCACTTCAGCAGGAATGGGGAGTTCTGGAATACCCGCTTCTGGGATTTCGGGGAATTCATCTGAAATTTCTCCTAATATTTCCTCGATTGACTCGTCTTTTGGAATCGGGTAGGAGAACCCTTTACGAATCAGTATCGCCCCTGTAAAGGCTATGATGGCAGCTATGAAAAAGACGAGTGGGAATCCAAAGATTGGCAGGAGTTGACTGATTACAAAGATCAAGGGAATGGAGAGCAAAAACGCAATGGTTGGTCGCAGACTATACATACAATTGCGAATACGGTTTGGAAAGACATCTAACATTATTCGTCCGCTTAGCACTTCTGCGATTCGACCGAGAGCATCTGTCCCGACGAATATTACCCAAATCAATGCAATGGGAATAATCGATGCAAGTGGTAACACCATGAAGGGTAAAGCCGTGAATGGAATGAATACCGGGATAAATTGTGCTGTAGATGTGGGTAAGGGGAAGAAGGCAGTAACGGCCACAAGACCCATGAAGAAGGCGATACTACCAAACTGAATGAAGCGCAACCGGGGAATCCATTTCTTTTGATCAAAGCGTTGAGAGACTACTCCACTCCGTTCTTGAGCAACCACCATCGGAGCAAACATGGACGTCCTGAAGGCAGACACTGCAATATCACTCAGGAGATATCCGAAATAAAGGGGAAAAAGGAGGATCTCCCACCAGACAATGCCGATGGCCCACATGAGCATTTCACCAACCATAGTGAAGGTGACAAATCTCGAGGAGCCCATGAACCGGATTCCATCCTTGAGGAGTCGCCCATATTCGCGGAATCCGGACCGTTCACCTTCTTTTTTCCGCGCGCCAGGGAAATCACGAATAAAGATTAGGGCTAGACCGGCTAAAACAACGAAGAATACTGCTTGGACTTGGAAGACCCAATAGCGCCCAAGAATGAAGGCTAGTAGGCTTCCAGGGATAAGGACGAGGGTCGAGATGAGCTGAAAGACCATTCCCGCCCGTGACCAGAATACGCCATATTGTTTGCGATCTTTGTCGTTGGGCATGGCTACTCGGTAGTTGTTGTCAAACCAAGCCGGCATGGCACCACTCTCTTGTGAAGCGCCTAATCCCATTAGTGCATAAATGATAACAAACACGAAAAAGGGAACATAAACAACAGCTACTGCATAAGCAGTTAGCCAGAAGGCGATAGCATAGCAGATGAGAGCTGAAGCAATAATCCATCGTTGTCCGATGAGGTCTCCGAGTCCACCGGTAGGATAGTCTAAGATAACTTGCACGACAATCCGAATAATGACTAGGATACCTACCATCGCCATACCTAATAGAAAGTCACCACCACCGAGTACGGTGGCAATAGATATCATCCAAAAGGTGGTTGAGAGTTGAAATGCGATGGACCAAGCTGAGCCTAATAGCAAGACCACTGAGGCTAGACGCGTCGCTTTTGGTGATGCTTCAGTGAATCCGAGCAGACGGCTATAACGACCCATTTTTTCACCGGCTAGAGAACATCCTGTTTCGATAGACGCACCTATGTGAGTGTATTAAAGGGGAACTCACCAGACGAGGTCACTGGTTGTGACCATGTGAAGGATAAGTTTTTTTATCATGATAGCGTGATGACTCAACTCAGTTAAAGTGAGGGCAGTGCACGACAGGATATTCTCAGTTATTGAGAAAACTGTCTTGTACTATGATATAAGCTTTTCTAATGGAATATGCAGTTTAATATCAAAACAACCCTGAAAAAGCCCAATAATCCTCTAAGCTATGAGTAATACACCATTAGGGTGAATCGATGATGACAGAGATGATTTCACAAGAAGAATGTGCGCAACAAGTCCGTAAAGTCGGAAACCAATTTGGATTACTCTTCTACCATTTCGCCAAAACATTGGTCGACGAATTAGGTGAAACTACTGGCAAGGATCTTGTATTGAAGGCAGTCCATAACTATGGAACGGAACGTGGTCTAGCGATAAGGGAGAAAGTATTAGAAGCAGGTCTTGAGCTGACAATTGAGAGTTTCTCCAAGCATTATGATCTCCCTGCAAGTGGTTGGGAAGTTAACGAGGAAGGTACGACCTACTGCTGCTATGCTCAAGCCTGGATGGATCGTGGAGTTGAGGATCTTGGCCGATTATACTGTGAAGTAGATTTCGCTTTGTTCAAAGCTTACAATCCAGACATACAGATGAAACGTGTTGGCAGCATTCTTGATGGAGACCCCTGTTGTAAAATGGAATTTAAGTAACGGAGCGCTCATGATGTCAAGCCCACCGCAAGTTCTTGGGATAAGTGGCAGCCCTCGTCGGAAAGGTAACACTGAGACTCTAATAAAAGAGATTCTTTCAGGTGCGGAGACAGCTGGAGCGTCAACCGGATTGGAAATCTTAGATGAAATGGATATACAACCCTGTAAGGGGTGTTTTGGCTGTTCTAAGACTCACAAGTGTATCCAAGAAGATGACTTTAACGGTCTAGCAAACACAATGAAGCAAAGTGCTGTTTGGGTGTTAGGTACACCGATATATTGGTGGGGACCAACAGCACAATTCAAGGCATTCTTAGATCGATGGATCAGTATTGGTCGGACAACCTTCCGCGGGAAAAAGGTGGTTATCGCTATTCCAATGGGTGGCGGATCAGATAGTTATGCCCGGCATACCGTGGCCATGTTTGAAGATATCTTCAGTTATTTAGGCATGGACCACATTGCTACAGTTCTTGCACCCGGTTCGGATGGCCGTGATGCGGTTCGAAATTCATCGCAATTACTCGAACTCGCAAGACGTGTGGGATTAGGCCTTGCTAGCGAATTATGATCCGTCCCTCATTTTGTATGCTTGTCTAAAATTTGCCACACAGTAAGAGGCAGAGTAGGCACAGATAAATTCACAGACAGTGGGTAATGGTCAAGGTCTGGCATGGCAATCTACTTTGTGTTACCCCATGAGTAGGTTTCATATTTTTATACGGTAATTGGAGATAGAAAGTGGGTCTTACTGGAGGTATGCGGAATGTCTGTGAAATTTGAGTTAGGCTGTGACTCTAACGAGTTCGAACAATATTATGCTTTAGTACAAGAAAAGACCGAATCTCGAGAAAATGGCTTGATGTACTTTAAGCTGAACCCCGAATACCTGATTATTTGGCGGAAAGACGGTGAAATCGTTGGTCATACCATCTGGCATGATTCTTCGACCGATGAACACCGAAAGGGTGACTCTCGAGATGCTGAGGATCAAGCAATCCTTCGTCGGTTGTTTGGAGGAAAAGCGAAATTTGTGGAGCTTCATGAGGTTTGGTTGAGAGAGGTCTATCGCGGGAAAGGATATGGCTCAAAGTTCTTTGCGTTCTTTGAAGAGTTCATGCGAACAAGGGGAGTTACGGAAATTGCCTATTATGCCTATAATCCTGCAGCTCTTGCGATTTGTCGGAAACGAGGTTACCAAGTAGGTGGATGTAGGGAAATGCCAGGATTTGAAGGAAATATTGAACGAACCTATGTCCTCCGGAAATCTCTTTGAGCGTAGTTGAACCCCACATTGTTCAATATTATTAGGTCTTATGTTCAAATATCCAGAAACAAATAAAAAGGATGACTGCACCCAGCTCAGCTGCTGGGATCTTCTCATGAACGATATGGACACTGAAACCACATGGAACGTGACTGGAAAACTTGGAAAAGACCTGGCCATTGTGCTGGGAGCCCTCGCTAACCAGAAGCGGTTACGTGTTCTTTCTGCCTTGTTGATTCGACCTCGGTTATTCAGCGAGTTACGGAAAGTCAGCGGGTTAGCAAAAACAGCGTTATCCCATCACTTGGGATTACTCGTGAAAGCCGATGTGATTAAACAGACCGGCCGAGGGCAGTATGAAATTACCCCCGATGGTCAGGCTTTACTCACCGTGATTAGTTCCACGTATCTGGAGTCGGACCGATACGAACAGCTGCATTCAACCAATACACAGCGTTATATCGAGAAGATCTATGCCTTACGCAAGGAGAAGGAGATAGAAGATTTGTTTGTACAAGTAGTAGAACTCGAACCTATGCGCGTCGCAAGCGCTCGAGCGTTTAGTGCATCACCTGAGGTTGATGCGTGGGAAAAAATGCGGGCATGGGCTGCACCTCAAGGACTCTTGGACGATTATAATAAACACCCCGTTTTCGGATTCAACAACCCGAATCCTTCACCAGGACAGGAAGAATATGGATACGAGTTCTGGATTCGGATGGGTGCCCACTTTAAGGGTGAAGATGAAATCGAAGCCAAGGATTATGAAGGCGGCTTATTCGCTGTAACGACCTGTAAACCCTGGGAAGAACTTCAATCAGATTTCGGAAAGAAGCATGGGTACTTGGAATCCTGGAAAAAACTCGTGGACTGGGTGATTCTCAGTGAGAAATATGAGAATGATGAATCACGGCAATGTCTGGAGAAACCGCACGATCAGGATGTCCCCTTTGAAGAGCTAGTGTTAGATCTGTATCAGCCCATCAAGGAGGTTAGACCCTGATAACCGACCTTTCAAAGCTTCATTATATTCGAGCTACTAAAGCGGATATTCCTGCCATGACCGAGGTAATGAGACGGAGCTTTGATGATGATTCACAGCGGTTCCGGGGCGAACCTGAAGGTGGCCCAGATGGCTACAATGATGGACGCTTCTTTCAGCAATGGATGCAAAAAGGAAAATGCTGGAAAATCCTTCTTGGCAATCAATTGATTGGAGCCTTCCTCATCTTCACTGACTATCCCGAGAAAGGATCTAATGTGTTGGGAACAATTTTCCTCGATCCAGACTTTCAAGATCGAGGAATCGGTTCGGCAGTCATGGATCATGTGCATCGAACGTTTCCAACAAAACGATGGATTCTGGATACTCCGGAATGGCATACACGGAATCACCACTTCTATGAGAAACTAGGATATCGGAAGATAGGGGAACAAGAAGAACCACATGCTGGGTTTACTCTAAGGATTTACCAGAAGAAAATGGCTGAATCCGCTTCAGGCTGTGGGAAACCGTTTTTCCATTACTTAGCAATCTAGCGGGTTCACCTTGCCACAAGACTCCCTGATTATATAGGAGATTCTCCTAAGGGTCTGGGAGTCACTCCTTTTTTTGGGTGATTAGGAATGAGTGAAGTTGTATCCAAATGCGGGATGAACTGTGCGAAATGCCCTTGGTCTCCCATCACACGGAAGCACATTTCTGATGAAGAGTTTCCCAAAATGCGAAAAGAAGCCAAAGCAGTCTTGGGCTATTCTCCCACAGAGAAGCCTTGTTTATTGTGTTTGACGCCCGACGAAAAAATCAGTAAAAAGGATGCCACGCACTGGCATGCACGTTTTCGAAAAGGATGTCAGGTGCGGCAATGTGTGGTGAATATGGGGATTAAGAATTGTGCCTATTGTTCACGATTCCCCTGTGACTTTGAACAAGCTCACGGAGGAACTTGGACTCGGGAAGCCTATGAGAAAATTCATGGCCGACCAATGACTGAAGAAGAATATCATAGATACATCGAACCATTCGAGGCGCTGAACAGGTTACAACGGATCAGCGCAGAATTAGACTCTGATGAGATAGTTGAAGCGCCGACCCTTCCTTTCTTGAAGCCTGACGTTATGGATTTTCCTGATTCATTGACTGAACCTCAAGCAAGTGATTTTAAACAACTTCATACTGTATTGAAAACTTTGATCGAGACCACTCTTTCAGGTGTGGATGCAGATTTAGCAATTCAGCAACAACGTTTGAAGAATCGAGTGAAATACTTGTTTCGATTTCTTTTGATATTTGCCATTCATGGGAATTTAAAAGAGGCAAATGGGTTAGCCCTTGTTGTTGACCCGGCAACATATAAGGGCAATAGGGGAAGTGAGACCGGATTAATGTCCTTGAGTACGTTGGAAAACGTGATTTTCCCCAATCTTGCTAAGAAGGGCATCAAGGCTGAAATTGTGAAACTAGCTAAGGACTGGAAAGTGCCGACGGGATACCTTCGGATTCGAGGATGGGAGATGAAGCTAAGTTTTACCAAGAAGGCGGGTGGAGAAGCAAGTCTGAAAGCATTACAGGCATACGGAAAAGCCTTAGAGAAAAAACATGGAAAACAAGCCTTTCGCAATTTTTCCAAGGTTGATATGACCGTCCTAGTCGAAACTTAATGGAGCAGGAATACCTTGACTAAGGATATCTTGGTATTTTCATAACCGAGTATGATCGCTCAGCGAATGCTAATGGTGTCGTTGCAGCAATGAAAAACGGCCCACATCTAGTAACAGCTGATACTTCGGGCATGATTATTTCGATAAGCTCCATTGTGTC
This sequence comes from Promethearchaeota archaeon, assembly GCA_048939595.1. Lineage (GTDB taxonomy): Archaea > Asgardarchaeota > Hermodarchaeia > Hermodarchaeales > Hermodarchaeaceae > Hermodarchaeum. The sequence goes on from JBHLPI010000016.1 coordinate 7,937, forward strand.
AGAATCACTGAGGTGGTGGTTTGAAGGACCCGCTGAAAATCCTGAACTTCTTGGGGCACGGAAGGTCGACGTGTTTATCATTGACACCATTACTTTTCCTGAGAAATTCGTTCCCCGGCTTCTCGAAACGAAGCTTACTACCCCACCGTGTGGATCCGTTTGTAGTGACTGTCCAATGCGTGAAAAGCACACCTGCCCTGGTTGTCCAGCAGTTATCTAACCTAGTGATTTTACTTCATAGCTAGTCGCAGTGCTTTAAGCGCTGACGTTTCCGCATCATAGACTTCAAATAATCGAGCGCTGAGTTCTTCAAAGAGAATGAGAAGTTCACGCGGCGTGAATGGGGATTTTTCGGAGAATTGAGCTCGAATCCCTCGAAGTTCCATGCTGAGAGCTTCAAGAGAGTTGGTTTTGGCGCTTCCATGGACTTTGAAGGTGTTATGCCAATCTAGTGCTGTTTGTCTCGCATGTAGGAGTTCGGGGACATCATCGTTGAGTGCAGTAGTGCCGATTTCATCCCAAATGATGCCGATATCGGAGAACTGATGAGCGATGTGTTTGAGTTCTGGTTTCTTCAGGATGTCACTGGCTTCTTCTAAGAAATCAGCGTATGAGGAACGGAGAGCACCACCATCACTGTTGAAGAAGGCGATTTGAGCATGCATTTGGGTGAGGCTATCAAAGAGCTGCCAAGGTTCGTTGAAAAGGGTTACCCATCCACGTTTTCCTTGAATGTCACCGACTTTTACAGCCATTGTACGCCAGGCTCTGGTTCCTATCTGTGTACTGGCACCTCTACTTTTCTCACATAAGAGACTCTCTACACAATCATTAATTCCAAGTCGAATGGCTTTTGCAAGGTCGGGATTAGTTTTAGGAGGATTTATGGTATAGGCGAGGTTTTTCCATTTCTTCATTATACTTCGAGATTCGATAAATTGGGAGATACTTAGGGTTAGAGGTTGGTTGCTAAAGTCGGAGAGTAGTACACGTTCAGCCTCTTCGTCGATTCCATATACGATGATAAGATGCTCCGTAATCCAAGGAAAGGGGAGTGTATAGTAGGGGAGAAAATTGATGAACTCGCCATAAAGGAGTGGGGAAAAGACATCGGGGTCTGCTTTGTATCGATCCTGAATGGCTGGATGATGATGGAGCCCTTGCCAGATGGAAAGTTTGACAATTACAGGCTTGCCAGCTTGCAGGGATTCAGAAAGAAATTGGTTAGCTATCGTCTGGCTCACTGTTTCCTTTATTGTGAGATGGGCTCCGATGCGTGCGGCAGTTTTTGGTAAGTAGTTATCTTCTTGCTTCTGAATGTAGTTTCTTGTATGATTGAACCGAAGATATAACCGATTATAGGCTTTGCGGGATAGGTCGATTCCCTTATGGATCCCGACATAATATTCTGCACCTAATCCACCACCAATACCCATGAGGAGGGCTTCGGTGAAGGGTTCACCTGTGTGGGGTGCAAGAACACCGTAGTGGTCCATTATATTACGGAGTGCACCAGCTACGCGTTCGGTTGCCCCAAAATGTGAGTAACCTTCGATTATCATAAGTTACAACTCTGCTTTGGCGAGCAGGACGTGATGGAATCCTTCCTTTTCAAGGTCCATTTGAATCTGCCAATGGGTTTGTTGGATAGTATCTTGGAATTCCTGCCGCGTTGGAAGCCAAATGGTGAACCAGGATCCGATGTATCCCTGGTATCGGAATCGAATGGTGATTTCACCTTTGCGGCGACCTGCTGCAAGATTGCGCTTATGAAAAGCAAGGTGGAAGGGATTCATTGTATTTGAGACATCAGCATAGGATAGGAGAATCCTAGCGTTGGGTGTCCCTAGTCGGTAGAGGTTTTGAAGTAACGTGATAGTGTTGGCTGGATCGCCACATATACCGAAATTATTGAATAAGAGCAGGAAAGTGCTAAATGGCTGTTTGAAGGATGGAAGGTTGCAAGCCGATCCTAAAATAACTTTTTTTAGGCCACGCTTTTTACAGACGTAGACGGCGCCTTCGGAAAAATCTAGTCCAACGACCTCCAAACCTTGCTGTTGGAGATGCAGGGCATGGCGGCCAGCACCACAGCCAATATCGAGGACCGGTGATTGGGCGTATTCGAGAACGGCTTGTTCGTTTGCTGGCCACTCTTCCTTTGAGCCGAAATACCGCTGTGTATTGGCACAGTCAATATATCCATCGTTTCGCTCTATGAAATGAAAGATGGAGTCCTTGGATTCGAGTTGTGTTTTGAGAATCAAGCCAAAAAGATCATGCGTTTCAACAACATCATCAGGCATTTACTCACCTTTCAGGAGTAATACTGCAGGGTGCTTTATCTATTAATCGAGCAAGGTCCTGAACGATTTACTTTCAGAGCACCCTGTATGCTTTAATATCGGATAAAAAGTAGGGATTGTTACTTAACACTCGCACCGAACAGATTGTGATTGGGATAATGTCGGAGAAAACCAAAGAGACTGCCTATTATGAACTCTATTGCAAAGAATGCCCGTCAAACACTGGTGTCATTGCTGATTTAGCTCGAAACTTACGGAAAGAGTTTCGAACCTATCGGTATGACATGATTGGAAAAGATTTGGCGAAAGATTCCTTCTTCAAGGATTTCCAAAACGGCCCCGAAGCGTATAAAGACCTTGGGGGGCGTGTGTGCATGCGTTACAAAAACCAATGCAAAGGCGGATGTGGACCACCTTTCAGCAAAATGAAAAAATGTGCTCAGAAGAAAGGATTTGAGGGATGCAGGGAATTATCAGAGTTTAAGATCTATAAGCACTTTGAATTTTTCGATCCCGCTCATGGTGATGTTCACCACAAGAATTTGAGTATCTTGAAAAAAAAGGGTGTTGATGGCTTTTTAGCTGGAAAGAAGCATTGGTGGGTAACTCCAAAAAAGAAAGTGAAAAGCTGGTGAGTCCTGAACTGCTAGGAGGAGAAGGTAGTGACTGAAGATAAAGCGCATCAACGAATGTTTGATAGAACACGCAATCCCACGGAATCAGATTTCATCGCCTTCATTGCAAATTCTAACGCTGTTAAGGCGTGGAACGAGCTGAGCGACTATATTACCTCAAATTATGAGTTAGATAAGGAAATCCTGTATTATGGGAATAAATACGGGTGGCTTGTTCGGTATCGGAGGAGTAAACAAACCATTGTGTCCTTGTTCCCGGAAAAATTGAGTTTCAGTTTTCTTATCGTGTACGGAAAAAAGGAGATTGACAGGTTCTTGACCAGACAATCTGAATTCCAAGCTCCAATCATTGAGGTGTTTGAGAACACAGAGAAGTTGCATGATGGGAAGTGGTTATGGATTCAGGTCGTTGACTCTTCGTTACTCGAAGACTTGAAAAAACTGATCACTATCAAACGAAGACCAAAGAAACGAAGTTAATCAGCTGAAAAAATAGATTTAGAGGCTAGAAGAAGTCCTTCTAGTCCTCTTCCTGGATATTTGTGGTTACTTGTTCTGTTTGTAGAGACCTTCAACGAAGGGGCCAAAGCCTTTCTTCCGTGCTTCGAAGCCTTTCTTCTCTTCGCCTTGGTCTTTGCACCGTTCACACTTGAAGAACCATTCCAGTTTCTTCTTAGGATTGTCTGGCATGGTATGTTTGACTTGGATTTTGTCTTTGTAGTTACCGAACTTTTCGATGTTTTCCCAGGGAATGAACCCTGCGAGTGCCCCAGCAGCCATTGAAACTAATGTGACATCAAACAAACCGGATTTCGCAGCATGAAAGGCGATGCCTTGATCGGTGACCGCGACAGAGCCGGATTTCTTGTGGGCACCCATTCCTCGTTTGAGTACTTCAGCTCGCGTGGTATAGAGGATGGTCGCGCCTGCCGGGATAAGTTGCTGGAATCCAGGATCCAGCTGCTCTAATGGTATGTATAGATGTTCAGACATCGATATCCCCATCAGGCACGAATCGATGATGCTATTTAAAGCGTGGGTCAACAGAGTTTAAAGCATCTCAGGAATTGCGTTTCGCTTAATGAAATGCTTATACTAACGTATTGGTTGGTCGCCATACTTTTCTCGCAGTTTCTGATAGAGGAAAGGTTCATAGATTCGATTTGGATTAAGAGGGCCAGCTGCTTTTTGGTCAGAATAGTTTGAACATTCATAAAGAAAAGTGGGTTTTCCTAACCATTTGAGCCGTTCAAGGTTCCCGGCAATAACACTACTTTTGTTGACCCAAATAACAATGGCTGTATCGCAATCCTCTATCATGTTTTTCTCACGTTCACGGAGATCATCGCCATACTTGATATCAGGCCAATTACCAGCATTATATCGGAGACTACGAGCATGACCAACAATTACCTCTAGGTAGCCAATCGTGTGAAGGTAGTCTTGGTAAAGACGACAGGCACCTTTTGCCTCGCCTACGATGATTAGCATCTTATGTTTGATGGCCGCATCGATGTAATGTTTCACGAGTTCTGGAAGTTTAGGGGCGTCAAAGGTTTTACTGCCCATGAGGAGTAACTTCTTTCCTTTATCAAGCAGTATGTCTTCCATGTGAATTCACTGTTCACGGAAAATTGGTTTTCACAAAATATACTAATTACTTCTTGTATAGTCCCTGTTTGGTTTTATAGGTTTAAGGAGACTTTCGTGCAACTGGAAACACTATTAGCGCCTTTTAGATAACTCTGGGACGATATAGATGGATATCCACGTGAAGGGTGCTTGTGAGCATAACCTGAAAAATGTCGATGTGCGATTCGGCGATGGACTCACAGTTGTAACCGGTGTCTCAGGATCAGGTAAAACCTCCCTAGTCTTTGATACCGTATACCATGAGGCAAATCGACGTTTTCTGGATGTCTTTCTATATGGACGAGGGGGGCAACGGCTCGCTCCGGCTAGAGTGGAATCAATTACTGGGCTGGGACCAGCGATTGCTGTTGGTCAAAATCTCTTGAATCGAAATCCCGGATCAACGCTTGCGTCCGCCTCAGGATTGCATCCTTTTTTCCGTTTGCTGTATGCGAATTTTGGGATACGCCACTGTCTCCAGTGTGATGAACCCTTGCAAGTGTTGACTGAAGACGAGATAATTGACCAGTTAACTCTGCTAGCTAAGGCAGAACTCATACAAGTGTATGCCCCGCTTCTGCACAATATCCAAGGAAGCCATAGAACCCTACTTGCCGCATTAGATGAAGAACTAGATCGCAAACAGATTATCGTGGATGGTTTTGAATGGGATGGAAAGCCGCTCGTAGTATCAGAACCCCATTCCGTTGAAATTATCATTGGAACTGTTGATCCTAAGTCAACAGCAAAGCAGATACGGGAACTAACACAGCAAGCAACTGCAATGGGTACAGGGGCACTCCGGGCCCAATCGAAGGCAACCTCTACCACGCTGACGACAACACAAATCTGTAGTCAGTGTGGTGCTGGGTTTCGTGAACTTCGACCTACCCATTTCAACCAGCCATGCCCATATTGCAAAGGGGAAGGATGTAAGCAGTGCAAGGAGACCGGAATGCATCCCCAGGCTGTTTCCGTTCGTTGGGAAGGATTCCGATTACTCGAGTTGCTAGCGCTTTCTGTTGAGGAGGCTTGTAAACTCTTTAACAATGTGCTCTTCCCTTCGACAGCTAAGCGTTTACATTCAGAGATTCAGCGACGGTTAGCTGCATTGGAAAAAGTTGGGTTGGGGTATGTTTCGCTGAACCGGGCGTCTCCCACCCTATCACGTGGCGAATCCCAACGAGTACGTTTGGCAATATCATTGTCGAGTCGATTAGAAGATATTATTCATGTCTTAGATGAACCAACGATTGGACAACATCCCGCAGATATCGCCCGATTACTTCCTACCTTTCGAGAATTGGCAGGTCCAGTAATTTTTGTTGAACACGAAAGAACAGCAGCGGCAGGAGCCGATCACGCTATTGATCTAGGACCTGGTGCAGGAAGAAAAGGAGGAGAAATCGTCTTCAATGGATCTCCTGCTAAATTATGGCTCGCTGATACTGCAACAGGTCAATACTTCAGTCTTCGCGAACGAGTCACAACCCCAGAACCACGCCTAGCACCTGACAGCTACATCATAATCAAAAACGCCTACCAGCATAATCTTAAGAATATCCAAGTCTCGATTCCTCTGAACCGACTGACAGTGATTTCTGGAGTATCTGGTTCTGGAAAAAGCACCCTTGTTGAGCATGTTCTAGTTCCCTCGCTTTCGAAAAAAGAAGCTATTGGATGTGGGGAAATTGAAGGACCAAACATCAAACCAGTCTTAGTAGATCAAAGTCCAATTGGTCGTAACCCCCGTTCGAATCCTGCAACTTATACCAAACTTGCGGATCTTATCCGTGACCTTTTTGCGGAAGCAACCGGTTTATCGAAGTCACATTTTTCATTTAACCGTCCTGAAGGCGCCTGTCCTGTCTGCAAGGGAATTGGCGCCAGCGAAGTGAAAATGCAATACCTCCCCTCGATATGGTTACCCTGTGTAGGGTGTGCAGGACAACGGTTTAGCCCCGAAGTTCTTTCGGCTCATGTGGAATTCAATGAAGAGCAACTCAATATCGCCGAGTTCTATGCCCTTCCGATCGCCGAAATTAGTGAGAAACTGAGTAAATCGAAACACCTTACCTCTGCGAAACGAGAAGCGGCCCAACGAATCCTCGACGCATTACTGGATGTAGGGCTAGGATATTTGGAACTTGGTCAGCCTTCTCCTACCCTTTCAGGAGGGGAAGCTCAACGAGTCAAACTTACTAAGTATCTAGGGCGAAATAAGCTGACAAACCAGCTTATGGTGCTTGATGAACCCTCTACCGGACTCCACCCTAAAGATCTCAATGGGCTCTTAATTGTACTCGACCGATTAGTTCGTCATGGAGCAACCATTGTCGTTGTCGAGCATAACACCGATTTTATGCGAGCAGCTGACTGGATTATTGATCTTGGACCAGGGGCTGGACCTCGAGGAGGTGAGGTTCTATATGAGGGACCACCAGCTAAGCTTGTAACAATTGAGTCTTCTTTGACTGGACAGGCATTAAAAAATGAAAGCAAAGTACAACCACAAAAACGTGCCAAGAAGCTAGTACGAGACCAGCCCTCAGTTATTGCAATACGAAACGCACAGGCAAATAACTTGAAAGGAATCGATGTCGATATCCCGAAAGGATCTCTGACCGTTGTGACGGGAGTTTCGGGTTCTGGAAAATCAAGTTTGGTTCAAGATATTCTACAAGCGGAAGCGCGCCGCAGATACTTAGAGACACTTTCAATGTATGAACGTCAAGGTGTCCGTGAAGGAGCAGAAGCAATCGTCGATTCAATCACTGGACTTGGTGTGACTCTAACGGTTACGGCGCATCGAGCCCATTTATGGAGCCAAATTCCTCAATTCACTCGACGGAATAGTGTTGGAGAGTTAACTGAAATCGGGGCGCATCTAGCAAACCTTTTTGCGACTTTGGGAAAACGTCGTTGCCTTGAATGCGGAACTGACATGCAACGTGATAAGGAGTGGCAATGTCCTAAATGTCAGGCTACAGCCCAGATTGCGAAGCCCCAGCATTTCTCTTCAGCCCATTGGATAAGCTCATGTGAGAAGTGTAATGGGTTAGGAGCCTTGCGCCTCCCCCAACCCGAAAAGCTCATTATAAATCCAGATAAACCACTTTGCGCCGGAGCGATGTATTCACCCGGCTACTGGCCCAAGACCTATCTCTGTAAAGATCAGCCCATAATTCCTGAGCTAGGAAAGCGATATGGATTTGATCCTTTTAAAACGCCATGGAAAGAAATGTCAAAAGAGGCTCAGGATGTCTTCTTCTACGGAGATGGACAAACCTACCATTTCACATACATCAGTAAATCCACTGGACACTTGAAAGGAAAAGAACGGCAAACCAAGTGGACATGGAAGGGCTTTTACCAAGATGAGAGTTGGTTATTTCATTATGATATCCATGGAACGTACACAAATGAGGTCACCTGCCCCAAATGCCACGGTGCAGGTTTACGCCCCGAATTTTTAGCAGTCACCCTTGAAGGAATGAATATATTTGAACTAAGTGAACTCCCGTTAAATCAACTGGAATCAATTCTTTCTAAGCTTTCTCCGAGTCCTTGCGACTTTCCGCTAGTTGAAACTAGTTTGGCGACCATCCAACGCCGGTTACGTTTCTTGCATCAGGTCGGGATAGGTTACCTACATTTAAACCGTCCAATCGGGACGTTATCAGCTGGAGAAGCTCAACGTATTCAATTGGCTAGTCTTCTTGGAAGTGATCTGACCTCGATAACGATTCTTGTCGATGAGCCGTCAAGAGGAATGCACCCATCAGAGCTAGAAGCACTCCTTGAAGCCTTACAGGAACTCCGCGATGAAGGCAACACCATAATCGTTGTCGAACACGACCTCCTCCTTATTCGAGCAGCCGATCATGTAATTGATTTAGGACCCAAGGCAGGAGCACTCGGAGGAGAAATTGTTGCAGAAGGAACCCCAGCTGATATCATTCAAGCAAATACAATTACAGGAAAATGGTTACTTCCTAAAAAATCGCAGTCTAGTTCACCTGAAACAAGTCTATTGCAATGGATGGATACGAAGCGAAGACGTTTACCACAAAACTGGATGATTGTGAAAGGTGCTCGTGAAAATAATCTAAAAGGCGATGAAGTCAGATTTCCACTCAGAACATTTACAGGCGTCTGCGGTGTCTCTGGTTCTGGAAAAAGTACACTTCTCATTGATACTGTAGGTCGAGCCCTCTTCAAACAACTCCATTCATCGTCCTTTGCACAAGAGCCCCTTAAACCGGGCGTCCACGATTTCATCACAGGTCAGCCAAAGCGTTGTATTATGGTGGACCAGTCGCGGCGAGGAATTCGGAGTCCAGCAAGTTTCCTTAATCTCTTGAAGCCCATGGTAAAGATATTCATTGAAAGTGACGATGCTCTAGCTCTGGGGCTTGGTGCAAAGGATCTTACCCGTGGTTGTTCAGCTTGTAAAGGTCGAGGGATGCTAAGACTTGACATGGGGTTTCTCCCCACTGAACAAGTGGAATGTGAAACCTGCAAAGGTACTGGATATCGACCAGAGGCATGGGATGTACGTGTTAGGGGAATTACACTCCCTGAACTCAATCAACTGACACTGGACGAAATCTATGAACATTTCAAGGATGAACCACAAATTGCAGATTCCCTTAAATTAGCGAAGGAAGTAGGATTGGGATATCTCGTGTGGAATCAACGGAGCTATACGTTATCAGGAGGAGAGGTGCAGCGACTTAAAATTGCCAAGGAACTCCAAAAGAAAACCAAGGAATCAACACTTTACATTCTGGATGAACCATCGGTCGGTCTTCATATGGAGGATGTCGCCCAATTGATTACAGTCTTGCATAGACTCGTTGATGCGGGACACACTGTAATTGTCGTAGAACATCACCCCCATATTCTGGCAGCATGTGATTGGATCATTGAGCTGGGTCCTGGAGGCGGTCCTGATGGAGGAAAAATCATTGCAGAAGGCACTCCAGAAGCTGTGGCCAACTTGATGACGCCAACTGCACCATATCTTCGTGAAATTCTGGAGGTGAACGAATGACTTGGATACCACTTCTCCTTGCAGATCCTTCTCCAAGCCTACGGCTTCTGGTGCTTCGTGATTTATTACACCGTCCTAATTCAGATCCTGAAGTCAAAGAGCTACGAACACTCCAACCCAATGATCCACGAGTACAGGCTTTTCTCGCCTTGCAGGACAAGGATGGTTCTTTTAGACCTGGTGAAGGAGGAGGTGCGGTCTTGGGACGCATCCGAATGACCGCCCAGGCACTAATGGGATTAGGATATTTTGGGCTAGATTCTAAGCATCCAGCAATAGAACGAGGGTCAGAATTCCTCTTTTCCCAACAACAAGCCGATGGCGCATTCCCTTTAATCACTCAAGGAGCGGTGCTTGATGGTGGTCGATCTGCTGACGTTAAATATCATGCGATGCCCATTCAGACAGCCTTACCATTATTGGGACTAGCGTGGGCAGGATACGCTACAGATAAACGTGCAGAAGCCGCATACGAATGGCTGCTCCAAGAAGAACTCCCTGATGGCGGCTGGCCCTCGGGTCGGCACAAAGACAAACTCATATTCGCGGCCGGTTATCGACGTTTACCCCATTCAAAATTTGGATGCCGAACTAATACAACTGCGGCTGTCAGTGCGTTAGCGCTGCATCCGACTCGGCGGACAAGTGAACCAGCTCATCGAGGATTGGATAAACTTCTGGCACAAGAACAGCGCCAAGCCCATACGCTAGGCTTTGAAGTTGCTCGCATTGTGGGTGCAGAACCCCCACGAGGCGGATTTACTTATTTCAAACGATATGATGTTGGACAGATGCTTGATCTATCCTGGCGGATTGGAGCAAACCTCGCTGATCCACGTGTTGTAGAAAACGTGAAATTCGTTAAGGACTTGCAAGGACCTTATGGGCTTTGGGAATACGGGCGCTATCCTGAAGTATCACGGTGGGTCACCTTTGATTTGCTGCGTTCCTTATCATGTTTGGACCAAGACAGCAACTGGATTAGCATGGAACCGAGAACTCCCTTTCAAGCTTATCCGAAGAAACCTCGTCGATTCTAGATTATCTCACCTTTCGGTGAATTTCTGGTCGAGTGCTAAACCATCTGGTTACCTATATCAAATCAATTGAAATTAGGCAATTTGGAAAAAACTACAATTCTCTGTGGTGCCATTATCCTACTCATTGTAACCGTGTTAATTGCGCTTTATACCTTCAAAGCAGATCCATTGGCATGGGTTGGGTTCAGCCCTCCACTAGGAACAGTTTTCATAATAAGGTGCGATCCGCAAAGGCTCATCGATAACTCATTTCGATAGAGTCATGTTCCTCATTACAGATTGGGTAGGTTAGTCATTTAGTCCACGATCCCAATATGCTGTATCTACCCACCGACTAGCGAACTGATCGGCCGCACTGGGATAAGTAACACCTAATTTTTCTGCAACCTCTTTGGCTATCCACCGAAAGAGTTGCATGGTATTTGCCAGTGCTAGCCAGACATCTTCTTCATCATAATGAGAGAAAACTCCGCGTAATTCTGCAATAACGCGTGGGTCTGCCCATCGTTCCATGAAGCGCCCGCGGAACCAAGTATCGGAGGCTTGGCCTTGAGTGGCACTAGCATGCCATTCAATCATTGGTAAAAGGCACCGTGCTTTCATGAAGCAATCAAGGCAGGCCTTTCCTTCCCATAATTCACCGCGTCGGATTTTCTTTGCTGTCCACACGACATGATACCAGAAATCCTTGACACGTTCAAGATATTCATGTTCAGTCGGGTGACGTGGTTTGGGTACTTTGATAGCCTTATATTCTTTTAGAAACCCCTCCATGAGTTGGTCCTTATCAATAAGAACCCGAATTCCCCGACCAATCACGTTAGAAGTCTCTTCAACAAGTTCGAGTGTCACCCCATTCTTTTTGGCTTTAAGTATCATTTTAAGTGGATCGACAGCAAAATCCACATCTATTCCATTATCGTACAAAACGCGACGTTCGTAACTATCGCCTGACCCTCCTGCAGTTGGTTCGATAAAGGTTACAACAGGATTACCAAATTCGTTTACCCATTCCTCTGTATCAATGAGAATGCTCGGATCTGTAGAAAAGATTACGATATCGAGATCTGACCACTGATCCGCTGGTGCCGTCTTACGTGCTCGAGATCCTACGACCATGGCAAGACGAATATGGTCTTGAGTCTTTGCCCACTTGATGAACTGGGTTTCGACGTATTTGAAGAATTTTGTGGATTCTTCTTTATTTAAAATCATTTTATCACCTTCACTTCAGAATCAAGATCAAAGTATTCTCCTAATCGTTGTGTGTCGGCTTCTAACTCTTCTAACTGCAATTTTGTGAGTGTTTTAAATGGCTCTGCTTTGACCGTTAGTTTCTTTGATGTACGCGTTTGTTTCCAAATTCCAATGGCTTCTCCGTCTTGGAGGAGGACGGGGGCAATCCATGCGGCTTTTTTAAACACTTTTTTATAGTGAGCCGCTTCGACGACATGGCTTTTATCTTTATGACCGAGTAAGAAAGGATCGAAGTATGGAAGGAGCCGCAGCGGTCGTGAATCTTCTTGCTTGGTCAGTAGGGCATCAAGGTCTTTCTGAAGAAGCCAGAGAGGCTTCTCATTTAAAGTGACCTCGGTAAGGTGTGCAGTATTCCGCTCCCAAATTGGGCCTACCCTTGTCATTTTAAGACCCGACCATGCTGAGAAATCTTGTCGAGTCGCTGGTCCAAAGCATTCCAGGTATTGTAAAAGAACTGTGTCTTCAGCTGTTTCTCTTTTCATCGTAGATAGTTTCGGAAGCCATTGTTTAGTTAAAACTAATGTAGCCTTTCCATCGATATCGGGACCAAAACACACCTTCCCTTCATATGCCAGAAGCTTGGTTACAATATAGTAACCTGTTTCGACCCAAGGACGGGCTTCAGGACCGACTTCCTTTGCTACAGTTTTTGCTACATCGTCTCGAGTAGCAGGTCCATCTTTTAGGGCTTTGTTGACAGCAGTAAGGATGGCTTCGAAATCGTGTTGAGTTGGATCAAATTTTGCTACTTCCCCGAACTCCCGCATTCCCCGTTTCGTTAGCCATTCCTTATGTCGAGGAATTCGTGGTTCAATGATGGCCTTCAGATAGACCTGAAACTGATAAGTGGGATGGTAATGTGCAGTTCCTCGCATCGACCAGGTTCGTAGAAGCGTCTTAGTTGTCCAAAGGGCTTTTGTAACATCTTCGGGTTTGAGATCTTGAATGCGTGCCCAAAGTTGAAGGTTGGCTGCTGCAGGCATCTGAGCCTGAATACCACACACTCTTGCCACGACGTGCTCAATGTCATTCTTTGGAGCCCGGTTAGTGAGGAAGTGCCGGTCCATCCGGAAGCCGTTTACTTGCTTTTGCGTGATTTCTGACACCATAGTATGACACCTTCTTACATTAGTACACGAATTTGAAAAGAGCTCAATTTGATGGTAGGACCTGCGATCATTGCCCAGAGAATATTGTCGGTGTTCATCGGTTTCATATTTGGAGCCCACCAAGTTAATAGAAATTAGAACTCATTCTTAAATAAATTAGAAGATAAACGAACCACATTTCTCTTACTAGAGTCTGAAAGACAGCCTGAAGCTAATTGACACAGAATAGATACCCTAATTTGCTTCACAACTACTAAGAATTATACTAAAGAGCTATGGCCACCCTTACATGAGGATGAAAGATATGCCAGCTCCATGTATTGCTTGTGTTCATTCTGAAACCGAACAGGCACGTCAAGCGTTTAAGACGTTATCCAAGCAGTATAATTTCGTTGCTGTTGAAGATGCCGAGGTCGTCGTAGCGCTAGGCGGGGATGGCTTCATGCTTCGGTGCTTCCATCATTACGTAAGCAAAGAACAACAAGTGTATGGGATGAACCGGGGAACCATTGGATTCCTTCTGAATAGATACCAAGAAGAAGGACTCCTGGAACGCATTCAGGCTGCAAAAGAAGAACGAATTTACCCACTAAAGATGACAGCACATACTGCAAATAAGGAGACGCATAACGCCATTGGCTTTAATGAAGTTGCGATAATTCGACAAGCCCAACAATCCGCACATATTCGTATTTCGGTTAACAAGAAGGTCCGCCTCCGGAAGCTCATCTGCGATGGCATCCTCGTTGCCACGCCCGCTGGTAGCACCGCCTACAACTTCTCCGCTCGCGGTCCCATCATCCCTATTGGATCGAATGTCTTTGCCTTAACTCCCCTGAATCCCTTTCGACCACGTCGTTGGACCGGGGCACTCCTTCCTCAAACGGTAACTGTTGATTTTAAAATTTTAGACCCAGCAAACCGTCCGGTGTTAGTTTCTGCAGATTTTCATGAATTGAAGTTTCCCGTCACTGTTCGGGTTCAGGAGGATAGGTCTCAGTTTGTCAAAGTGTTGTTCGATGAAGACCATTCACTTGAAGAACGGATCATCCAAGAGCAGTTCATTCAATAAGACCACTTTTGGTTCCGTCAAATACCTATCATAAGCGAAAAGGCTAATTATCTAAACTCGCCATATCTGAGTCCTACTCAGAGCACCGGAGGCGTTCGTATGGCAAAACGTGCAGGACCAATGGATATCTACCCACTGCTTCCCCAGACTAATTGTGGAGAATGTGGCGAAGCAAATTGTATGGCCTTTGCTACCAAGGCCGCAGAATATACACTCGGCATTAAAGCATGTACTCCACTGTATCGAGAAAGGGAATACACAACAAAACGTGAAAAACTCGAAGAACTTATGCGACCCCCAGTAAAAGAAGTTCAAATTGGGACAGGTGAGAATAAAGCCCTAATTGGTGGGGAACTCGTACTTTATCGTCACGACTTACGGTATATGCATCCGACCGCCTTCTTTGTTGACGTGGCTGATACGGCTTCTACGGATGAAATGAAAAAGCGTGTAAAAGCTATCGAAGATTGGACTTACTTGTATATTGGTATGGATCTCCGGTTGGATGGAATTGCCCTCAGAGCTGTCTCAGGTGAACCGAAAAAGTTCGCTGAAGCCGCAAAACGCCTCGGAGACCTGACAAACTGGCCAATTATGCTCTGTTCACTGAATCCCAAGATTCTAGCAGGAGGCGCTGAAGCCTTAGAAGGGCGACGCCCTTTATTATATGCGGCCACTGTAGATACCTGGCAGGAACTTGGAGACATCGCCCTGAAGCACCAATGTCCCCTGGTCGCCTATGCACCCGGTGATTTATCAGAACTGAAATCGATAGCTTCAACATTGGACCAAATGGGGGTTGATGTTGTAATTGATCCCGGTAACGAGTTTGGGGCAGCACTCGGGTCAACGGTTGATGATTTCAGTATGCTCCGTCGGGCGGCTATTCGTGAAGGAGACCAAGGGGTCGGATTTCCACTACTTGCGTCTCCAATCTCGGTTTGGGGTGATTACAAAGAAGGAGAAGCCGAAGAATTGGCGAAATGGCAAGAAACTCTTGCTGGGGCTTCTATGACTATTCGTTATGCTGACATCTTGGTATTACATAGTCTTGATATGTGGGTCCAATTACCTCTTACTTTTCTCCGTACAAATCTTTATACTGATCCAGTGAAACCAGTTGCGGTCGAACCTGGATTGCGTGAATTCGGCAACCCGAATGAGGATTCCCCGGTTATGTACACTTCGAATTTTGCCCTCACCTATTTCACTGTCGAAAGCGATATCAAACAGGCAGGTATTGACGCCTATCTTGTTGTGGTTGATACCGAAGGACTCAGTATCCAATCTGCTGTAGCCGGTCGAAAATTGACAGCAGATGTGATTGCGGAAGCCATCAAAGAATCCGGTGTCGAGGATAAAGTCAAGCATCGTATCCTGATTAGCCCTGGAATGGCCGCACGGCTAAGTGGTGAAACTGAGGAAGCTTCAAAATGGACCGTCAAAGTTGGGCCCAAGGATTCGAGTGGCATTAGCCAGTATATTGGCGAAGAACTCTGGAAAAAGGAGTAGCCCATTGACCTTATTCTCACTGTGCAAGACTTTGGTCAAACATGCGAAGGAATTGTTCCTGCCCATAGGTTTCAATTGAATTAGGCCGTTTAACCCGGACTTCATTAATGGCTTCTTCTACACTCAGCCCCTCACTAATCAGATATGCTGCTAGAAATGTTCCAGTTCGACCCCAACCCATGTAACAATGGACAGCGACAGGCCGGTTCTTTGCACGATTTGTATTAACAAGATCGACAAAATCACTAATTTGGTTCAATGAAGGAGTCCCATAAGGGAGAACAAGAAAGTAATGATATTCGAGACCAACATCATAAACTAAGTCTTCATTGAGGGAATCTTCCATTGCCGTGATTAGTACTTTGATGCCTTCCTTAACAAGGCGTTCAAGGTCTTCTCGACCGCGTGGAAGGCTAGAACCTGCGAGGACACCGGGAATCAGATAGCTGAAGTTGAGCACTGCCACGGCCTCTGGTTATTTCGATGTTTTTCGGCTGATGAGAAATTCGGAGATTCCGTATCCAAAGCTAGGATCTCCTTTGAGAGTGAATTTGGAGACGATTTCATAGATGTTGGTTTCGTATCCTGATTTGGATTGCCGGGGAGGGTAGATCAAGGTTTGGAATTTGGTGGAATCGAGTTGCCATTTTTTCTTCATTTCATCAGTGAAATAAACGGTGAACCCTTGGGGAGTTAATCCGTCGGATTCGAAATGTGTTGAGAATGCGATATCGGTGAGGTGTTGGTTCCCAACGAGACTTGATAAGAATCCTGCGGTTTCGTGTTTCTTGCCGATGCAGAGTTTGATGATGTTTATGGTGCACCATGAGAACTGGGCGGCAATCCAATTCCATTCATCGATGGCAGCGTAATCGCGAAGCCCCCAAGAGTGGTCCCGGTGACCAAAACAGCTGAGCTGATGTTCAGAACCATCAGTCAGTCGAATGGTGCCATCCACAAAACAGCCTTGCTCATAATGTTCCTGTTCGATGACTCCTTTCTTGTAAGCTTGCTTCGCATCGTAGGCAAAGGGATCGAATCGTCCAGTAAATTCAAGATCAACGAACCGCTTCCCATCCTCAAATGTAATTTTCCAGAGTTCATGTGGTTGAATAAGTTCGAAAGTGAGTTTTCCATCACTGAGGGCATCGAGCTTCCCTGGCATGGGAAGGGTATTGAGGTAAATGTCGGTTTCTCCATCGAATAATAGGGCAACCAGATAGTCACGTTTAGAGATATTGGGGTAAGCTGAAATGTAGAAGAAGGCTGCAAGATTCGCTTCTGGATCAAAGAGTTGGAAATAAAAGGATTCTTTCCAGTCTGGAGCGGCCGTGGGGTCATGGAACTGTTCGGTGGAAGGATCAACGTCGTAGGCCATGTTGGTTTGCTCCGGTTAGTCGAGTAGTTCATAGAAGGAGGGATCTTTGTCATATTCGTCTTTACTGCGGAAGAGTCGGGCCCAAGCTGGATGACCCATAGAGTTTAACATCAGTTGGATGTAGTCATCGACTTTGTTTTCATCGAGACCCATGGTGAATTTGTCAGTGATGTTTCCCATGTCGGTAAAGATGTAGAACCATTTTAGGAATACCGAGGATCCTGCTTTGAGTCGCTTAAGGTCGTCCCATTCGGCGAATTTGAGGTAGAGTTCGGTTTGAACATCGGTGGCAAACTTCTCTAAATCGGTGAGAACCGAGAAAGAGGTAGTTTCGATTTTATCACCATATCGGGTGAAAAGGGCAAATTGGGTAATATGCTCTGAGTAATCCTCAGGTTTAGGAAATAGTGTAGCGAAGTCAGTGAAAACGAGTTCCTCCATATCTTTAACAACAAGGGCAACCGAGAGGTTCGGAACTGGTGATTTGGCCTGGGTGTCGTGCCAATCCCAGATTAGTCGTGATCCATCATAGAGCGGTGAGAATTCTCGGAAAATAAGATAATCATTATCCCCGAACGGATATGGACCCATCTCGTGAATACTCGCCCGGCATTCACAGTAGGAGAGAAACTCAGCCAGATACAACTGAGCCATTGTTCGTTTCAGCTTTGCTCTTTGATCGGTATCAATTGGTTGTAGTTCTTGTTTAACCATATTCAGGACATTGTTAGGGAGCACACATGCAGTGTCATTATTTTCCGCGGCGAGTGGTTTATCACTATTATAGTAGCTTGTCGCCATGCGATACCAAAAATCAATCATGAATTTGGCTTGTTTACGGCGTTTAGGTAATTCGTTCTGAGCTCCACCAGCATCAAAAAGGTCTTGCATCCGTCCGAGTCCCCAGAGCCCAATGAAGGCCCAGACCCCAAGGATGTTGGGATAAGCAGCTAGGGTACGGCAGCGGTTTCCAATCTCTTCGGGAGAGACATGTCTTGCGAGTTCTTTGAACATATTGTACTGGTAATCGCGGTAAATTTGAGCACAAGCTACACTATTGTATGCTGTAACTGGAAAGAGTTTGGATTCAAGTGCGGTGCGTTGGGAGAGCAAATAGGTGCTAGCCGCACTTACTCGACGGAGGAGCATATTCGCTTCTTGTGTGCCGATATCGCCTATCATGGTATCTCAACTCTTGAAAAAGAGGATTCCTTGATGTTGCATTTAAGGATTCTAGTGCAACCAGCTTTAGCTAAAGGCGTTCATCGAGTTCCCGAAGTTGTTCCAACATTTTCAGGCGGTCCGTGATATCTCGACAAGTACCACGGAATCCGAGTAGTTCGCCTGACTCATCGAAGATTGGTCGACCACGGGCTTCAAGAACAACATCGGATTCATCTCGGTGGACCATCTGTATGACGATTGTCCGAATTGGTCGTCGTCTTTCTTTGAGTTCAGCCCATGTATTTTGTGCCCGTTTCACGTCTTCAGGACGTAAGAAATCGCAGGGAGTTCGTCCGAGCACTTGTCCTGCTGAAAAACCGATGATGTCTTCAACAGCATTGTTTGTATAAACAAACTTCCCGGAAACATCCATCTCCCAAACCCAATCGGAGAGGTCTTCAACAAGCGCTCGATATCTTTCCTCAGATTCTTGTAGTGCAGCTTCTGCTTCCTTTCTTTCGGTGATATCTATGTAAGCTGCTTGAACTGCTGGTTCGCCTTGGTACTCGATTCGACGAGCAATAATTTCCACCCACAGTATAGTTCCGTCTTTTTTCACCATTCGGTACTCATACTGATTCGGAACCTCTTTACCCATCAATCTGTCTTCAGCTCGATTAATTACTAATTCCCGATCAGCAGGATGAATTAATTCTTGGATTTTCTTTGGTGTCATCGCAAGGAGTTCTTCGATACTGTAGCCAAGCATATTTGAGAAAGCTTCATTGGCAAAGAAAAAGCGGAGGGGTGGACCCCTGGAAATTAAAATCCCAAAGAGGGATTGCTCTACAAGGGTGCGGTATTTTTCTTCAGATTCTTTGATCACCTGTTCGGTTCGCATGCGTTCTGTTATATCTGTGAGTGTTACTTGGATTGCAGCTTTTCCTTGATACTCGATCATTTTCACACAGATTTCTACCCATTGAGTAGTCCCTTCAGGTGATATAACACGAACTTCATATCGATCAGGGACTTTTTTTCCTGCAAAGCGATCTTGCATGCGTTTTTGTAACCATGAAACATCCTCTGGATGCACCCGATCCCAAAACGCATTGGGTGGCATATCCATGAGTTCATCTTTTGTAACGTCAACCACTTCTTTCATTTGTGGATTTGCAAAAACGATATGATTGTCTTGAATAATGACGATTCCTTGAAGTGACTGGTCGACCAAAGCGCGGTACTTGGCTTCTGATTCCCTCAATGCGTCCTCGCTATGTTTGCGATCTGTAATATCCTCGAGTGTTCCTTCATACCACTCTATTTTACCACTCTTATCACGAATAGCTCGTGCTGAAAGATTGACCCAGATTGTTTCCCCATCTTCCCGTTTGAATTCCGCCTGAATTCCTGTTACAACATCTTCAAGAGCAACAGCCGCTTCCCAACGCCTCCGTTCTTCAGGATCAACATAGAAGCTAGAGGCTTTACGTTTAAGTAGTGGTTCTTTACTATCAAATCCTAACATTTCAAATAACGCTGGATTAGTATCAAGAATGGTACCATCTGGCGTTGTTCGGAATAGCCCAACCGGAACACTATCGAAAAGGTGACGATACCGAGCTGCAGCTTCCTCCCGTTCACTTATATCTCGAATGACGCCAAGAAACGCGGATGGCTTCCCTTCAGCATCTTTCAGAAGTGTAGCATTGAGTTCAGCAGGATAAGTAGTTCCATCCTTTCGCAATAGATTATATTCGAGTGATCCTGAAGTTCCTTGTTCAAGGGTTTTCTCCATATTCTTCATTGCGATTGGTACGTCATCAGGAGAAATCAACTCAAAGGCGTTTATACCTATTAAATCGGATTCTGTTTCAACACCATATAACTGGAGTGCCTGTTGGTTAGCCATTGTGATTATTCCTTCAAGATTAGTAACCGTAATAGCATCTGGTGAGGTTTCAACTAGAGTACGATATTTTTCCTCACTTTCTTTCAGAGCCAGCTCTGCTTGCTTCCTTACAGAGATATCTCGTGCGGCACTCTGAATATGTAAAGGTGTCCCATCAGCTTCAGTGACAAGAGCGGCGTTGACCTCTACTGGGAACTCTTCACCCGTTTTCTTCCGAAATATGCGTTCATAAACGGGAACCGAATCACCGGCAAGTAAGGCTCGTAACACACGTTTACTGTCCTCGTATTCGCCCTTTCCTACGACTTTGTCAACTGGCATTCCAACAATTTCATCCAATGAATAACCTAACATCTCTGCAGCTCGTTGATTAGCTTCAAGGTGTTTCATATCGAGAGAGATGATAAATACCGCATCGTTGGTATGTTCAAAGAGCGCCCTATATCGACGTTCTCTTTCCATAAGTGCAAGTTCGGCTTGGATTCGCTCTGTGATATCCTCAAGAGAGCCTTCATAATATTGAATTGCCCCAGATTCAGCTCGGATAGCGCGGAAACTATCATGGACCCAAATTAATTTTCCATCTACTCGTTTGAATTGCACCTCATGTCCTGTCACGATGCCCTCGTTACCTAATTTTGCCTCAAATTGCTCGCGTTCACGGCGGTTAACATAAAAATTAGAGGCATTCATTTTTAGCAAGGTTTCCTTATCCTCTGCCCCTAGAAGCTTAATTAGAGCAGGATTAGCATCGATGATATCTCCTTCCGCCGTTGTTCGGTATAACCCAATAGGAAGTTCATCAAAAAGTCCTCGATATCGGGACTCTGATTCTTGAAGTTTAATATCGGCTTCTTGACGATCAGTGATATCAAGAAAACTGGCTTGGATAGCTGGTTTCCCATTGTAATCAATGACAGTCACATACATTTCCAGCCAGCGTTCTTCTCCATCCTTCTTAATGGCCTTAAATTGATAATGAGAAGGGACGGATTTGCCTGCAAGACGATCACGCATTCGACCCCAAACACGAGCTTGATAATCAGGGTGAACTCTTGCTTGAACTTCCTTTGCTGATAGGGAGAGCAGTTCATCCATTGTGTAACCACTCATATCAGCAAAGGCTTGATTTGAAAAGACGACACGCATGTCTTGGATGATGATAAGTCCTTGGAGGGAGTTGTCAACAAGATCCTGATAGGCGTGATCGATTTGTTTTTGTTCAGTAATTTCAGTAATCATTGCGAGAATCGCTGGTTTCTCATCTAATATGATGGCTTTGGGGAGCACCTGCAACCATCTTTCTTTCCCCTTTTTGTCTTTGACACGAATGTCATAAAATTTAGTCTTGATTTCTCCTCCTTCAATAGATTTCAATCGACGACCTGCTTCTAGTTTATCAACATCGGCTACAAATTGTAGAAAGTCGTCAGCGGTCATTTTATGGAGATCATGGAGTGAATAATCGATGAGTTTAGCCAATTCGCTATTGGCAAAAAGAACTTTATCTCCTTGAAAGACGATAATGCCAATTGGCGATTTTGTGGCTATAACCTCAAAGATTTGGGAATCTGGGTTTGGGGATGAAGAGCGCTCATCTGAAGGCATAGAGTGTCACCTCTTGTAAGCTGGGTGTAGAAAGTACCAAGATTGCGAAGATCTTTCGTTCCCCATGCTTCACCGAAGTGTATTGATACTCTATTGAAGATGCCATATATCTGCTTCGCTAAACAACTATGTATATGAATGGTGTTGAGGGGGACTGAATGTTAAAAATCAAGCAACTGATGCTAGAGTGTCGTGATCGGTCTTGTTTGTAGAATTACGAACTGGCCATCTTTAAGCGTCCACTCAATGTCTTGGGGATGCCCCATTTGGTTCTCGATGTACATGGCTAACTTAGCTAACCTCATAATGTCACCATCACTAAGAGTGAAGACTTCGCGTTGTTCTGCAGGAGTATCAATCAACATCGTGCGCTCAGAATCCTCTTGAGGATGAGGAATACACAAGAGAGCTTTCTCACCAAGCCGGCGTTGCATTATCTTTAGGGGAGTTTTTTGAACAACATAAGAATCAGGAATCACCTTACCAGCAACAATACTCTCCCCCAGACCCCAAGTTGAATCGATCAGGACCTGTGTTAGGTCTTTGCTTACAACATTGGCTGTAAATACCACACCTGAAATTTCGCCTAAAATCATTTCTTGAACAATTACTGCCATACTAACGGATTGAAGATTGATACCTTTACTCTTCATGTATAGTAACGACCGGATAGAATAAAGTGAAAGCCAGGTTTTTTTAACTGCCTCAAGGACTCCTGAGAGGTCTTTTACACAGAGGAAAGAATCAGCTTGACCTGCAAAGGAAAATTGGACAGTATCTTCCACTGTAGCTGATGATCGAACAGCATATCCGGTCTTTAGGGGCTCTTGCGAGTAAAGGAGTTGCTCAAACCTGGATTGAATCTCTAAGGTTAACTTTTCGGGGATTTCGTAATCCCTAGCCTGCTTGTGAAAGTCTTCAATTGAGTGAAGCAGAACCTCGATATCGTCTAGATCCGAATGTAATGCTTGATATGATTTAAGATCACAAAAAGTGGATTGAAATTGATTATACCCTTGTGTTGAAATTGTGAACCCCCTGGGGATTAGTACACCTATTTGATGGAGTGTAGCGAGATTGACTGCTTTTCCACCAAATCTGTTTAATTGAGTAGGATCAATTTGATGAAGAAATTCGACCTCAGAGGGGGGTGAATCTGAAACGTCAGGGATTTGACCGGGCATTTTTAGTCTCCTTCAGTCGACTCGGTTAGATATCAATGAGGAGTACACCATTAGGTTCTTCCCGGGGTTCAATTTTGACTCGTTGGTTTGTTAATGGACCATCAAAGGTGATTTTCGTGCCCATGAGAGCAGGAATACCAAATTCTCGGGTGACAATAGCTAGATGAGAACCCAATGCCCCTGAAGTACAGATAACACCTTTTAATCGGGATAAGACAGGGGCGAGGGTGGTTGTTCCTGCATCCTCAACTAACACGATTTTTTCTTCAACAGTACCTGCTTCTTCTTCGGTTTTAAGTTCCTTAAGAAGAGTCAAAACATCTTGAATTGAATCGATGACCCGGAGCTCCCCTTCTGCAGTTTTATTCATGCTGATTAGTCCTTCACCGATTTGTTTCATTGTGGTTGTCTCCTAAGTAACCACTAAAGCCCTGAATTTGAACTTAAAAGGGTTATTCAACCCAATAATAGATTTTGAACCCTTGTTGGATGGGCTCATCTGACATCTCTCTAAGACCAAGAGATAGGAAGTATCGGAATCCATTTAGGGACAGAATCTCCATCAACACTGACCAAATTTAGGTGATTTCGTTTGACAGAGCTAAAATCATCACGGGCCTTCGATATCATCGTCGTTGGTCACATCACCATTGATCAAATCAAATACGGAGATGGCACACGCAAGGAAATAGGGGGATCTTCGGCCTTTGCCATGGTAGGACCAGCCCTTGGCTTGAAGCGTGTCGGGGTTGTAGCTCGAGTTGGAAAAGATTTTCCAGAACCGTATATGGAACGACTATCTTCTTCAGGATTAGATCTTGAAGGATTGACTCAAAACAATAAAACTACACACTTTACGAATATCTATAATGAGCAGGGAGATCGAAGACAACGTGTCGATTCAGTAGCTAACAAGCTAACAAAACGGGATGTCCCAGACTCCTACTGGAATACTACCTGGATGCATTTCAGCCCTGTCATTGGAGAGGTTGATTCCGCACTCATATCAGACGCGAAAGAACATGGTGCCAAGATATCAGTTGACGTTCAAGGATTTGTGCGCACCCAGAAAAAGGAAGATACAACTATTGAGGGATGTGATTGGGAAGAGTTCCCCAAATATGCTGAAATGATTGAGATTCTTAAGGCAGATACCCAAGAACTTTGTCAACTCGCTCAAAAGTCAGAGTTCAGGCAAGCTGCGAATTCAATTCACCAACTGGGAGTACACATCATTTTGATAACCCGAGGTTATAAGGGCTCCTATCTTTCTCTAAGAAATGGCCTACATAGAATTCCAATAATTCCCGTGAAGCAAGTGATTGACCACACGGGGAGTGGAGATGTCTTTGCAATCAGCTTTCTCAGGGAATATGAAACCTCTAATCGCCCCTTGTGGTCTGCATATTTTGCCGCAACTGTAGCTTCCTTTAACCTAGAATCTCCAGGTCCGACCAATTTTCCGTCCTACGAGGAAGTGTTACACCGTCTCCGAGCATTTCTTACACTCCCTAAAAACCGTGAACATATTGAGCTACTTCTTAACGAACCAGGCCCTGGTAACTGTCCTATCTAACGTTCACTTTAGCCCCCTTTCACTGCCACGATTTTATAGAGTTTCCGCAAAGCTTATATCGGATTCCGATAGTATCGGTTTCCGATATTCCCTTTATCGACACATATTTGGTTGTTTTAAGCATGCACCCCAAACTCCGTGAACGTCCTTCAAAATCTCAAAGCACCGTCAAATCTCTTGGGAAGGGGTATATGCGTGCCATCATCCTTGCATTATTAGCCGAACAACCCCGATACGGCTATGAATTACTCCACACTCTTGCAGATTCGAGTGATGGGTGGCGACCTTCCCCAGGCACAATCTATCCAATTCTCCATGATTTACATGAACGTGGCTGGATTACAAAAAAAGAAAGTGAGCAGGAAGGTCGACGGCGTATCATCTACCGTATCAGAGCCAAGGGGAAGCACCATCTTGAACACGATGCAATGGAACACGCTCGCTTTGTCGCGATGATGCGTAAAATACTCATTAAGCATGGTGGCCCACATTTTCCACGAGCCCCTGCGTTCAATGTGGATAAGGCATTACACCGATTACAACACCTTAATCTGATTCTTGATGAAGCGCCTTTGCTTCCTCAAGATATCGCATCAGACCCTTCGGAAAGCCTAGTATTACTAAAACGTAGACTTCGTTTGTTGGAAAGACACCAAGTAAACATTAAGAAAGCAATTCAGAATGTTAAGAAGGAAATTCAAAACCGTGAGGAGATGCCCTCGCATAATAAATCCGAATTGGAGAAGTGACAACAATTAATATTATCGAAGTGAAAGAACTAACTAAGGTCTTTGATGATGACCTAACGGCTGTCGATCGCGTTTCATTCACAGTAGAAGAAGGCGAAATCTTTGGTTTTCTCGGACCCAATGGTGCAGGAAAAACTACTACTCTCAACATGCTTGCTACGATTCTGCGGCCAACCAGCGGAACGGCGTTAGTAAACGGATTTGACATTCACGAAGATCCTGACTCAGTCCGACGGAGTATTGGCTTTGTCTTTCAAGATCCAACTTTGGATATCGATCTTACAGGTCGAGAGAATCTCGATTTCCATGGGCGTTTGTATGGGTTGACAAAAAAAGAACGTCGGGACCGTATTAAAGAGATTCTTGAGGTTGTCCAACTAACAGATCGTGCAGACGCGTTAGTTAAGACGTATAGCGGGGGGATGAAGCGGCGACTTGAAATTGCTCGAGGATTATTGCACTATCCTAAAGTTCTATTTCTTGATGAACCTACTTTAGGATTAGACCCTCAAACCCGCCGAGCGATTTGGGATTATATCATCAGATTAAATCAGGAGAAAAACGTCACCATCATCCTCACTACCCATTATACGGAAGAAGCCGACCATCTGTGTAATCGAATTCAAATCATAGACTTTGGAAAAATCGTGGCAAACGATACTCCGGAAAACTTGAAGGATACATTACAGGGTGACGTGGTAGGCCTTATCTTCAAAAAGGCAGAAGATGCCCAAATCATGCTTCCAAAATTAAATAACCTTGACTGGGTGCAAAATGCCCTTCCGGTCTCCAGCAGTAACAATAATGTGGGAATGAGCCAAATTAGCCAGCTGATGCGTCGGATGGCTGGAGGTGCTGGAATGAATATGATGGGGAATGCAGGTGCAATGGGTGGAGGAGAAAAACCTCAGATGCCAAAGAGTCCAGAAAAGATAACTGAAATGATGAAAGGTGTGCATAGCCACGGTGGTTCCCTGAGACACTATCGTAAAATTAACTTGCTGGTTGATAATGCAAGTAGTAGGATTCCTCAACTAGTGAAA
>JBHLPI010000163.1:0-3179 GCA_048939595.1 Promethearchaeota archaeon
CTGACCGCTGTGAAGCACAACTTGATTTCCGAATCCTGCCTAGTCAAAAACCCCAAGAGATAGTTGATTTCGTTAAAAAACACACAGAAAAGTTAGGCATATCAGAAAATTGTGAAACAGAAATTGTCGAATCCTTCGAAGGTAGCTCAGTTCCTAATTACCAACAAGATCCATTAGTAACTACTGTATCCAATGTATCAAAAGAAATAGTTGGACCCACCGTGTACTTTCTAGTCCCCTACGCAACGGATGGACGGCTACTCCGTCGTGCGGGAATTGAATCCACGGTGGTATATGGTCCAGGGAATATGTTCTATGCTCATACATCAGATGAAAACGTAGCAATTGATGATTTACTCAAAGTGACCAAAGTCTATGCCATTTCTGCTATCAGATACCTAGGTGTCAAGAACTAGCGACCAACCAGAGAGGATTAATTGACTTTAAGCTGGTCGGAAGACTAGACGTGTTTTTTTCTCTTCAGGAGTTAGTCCGGGTATCTCTTGGAAATCTGCAACGACGGCATCTCCGACATGGATGTTCTCGGGTTTGAGTGGATCAACACCCACTAGCCGTGCACAAACAGAAGGCCCTTCTTTTAAGGCTACGATGGATACAATGTAGGGGACATCCTCAGTATATTTCGTTCCTGCGATGTGGATCACGGTAAAAGAACGAATAGTTCCTTCTCCACTTAGCTGCGTCCAATCGGTGGTCTTGTTATTACAATTGGGGCAAAAAAGCCGTGGTGGGAGATGAAGGGTACCACAGCTGGAACAATGGACGGCACAGAGTTTCTGTTCATTAATTAATTCGAAGTATTTCTTGACGGTTGTTTCTTCACTCATCTTAATTACCAGCGTTCACATATATGGACTGCGGCTGTTGCACCGCTTCCGCCCACGTTATGGGCTAAACCATAGTTAGGCGAATCAACTTGGCGTTTGCCAGCTTCATTTCGGAGTTGGTGGTAGAGTTCAATTATTTGGGCTACACCAGTCGCGCCAACAGGGTGTCCTTTAGCTTTGAGCCCACCACTCGTGTTGATTGCAAATTCGCCATCGAGCACCGTGTATTCTTCTTCGACAGCTTGCCCTCCCATTCCCGGTGTGAAGAAGCCCAAGTCTTCAGTGGCAATGATTTCCGCGATGGTGAAGCAGTCATGAACTTCAGCAAAATCGATATCCTGAGGACCAATTCGTGCTTGTTTATAAGCCCGGTGAGCGGCCGTTCGCGCTGAATACAGAGAGGTCAGGTCAGCACGATCAGACATATCCATGTTATCATTGGCTTGGGCTGAGGCTTTAATTTTCACAGGTGAATCTGTGAATTTTTTCGCGAGTTTATTGCGGGTGAGGATAACTGCCGCAGCACCATCTGTGATAGGTGAGCAATCAAAGAGGCCAAGGGGCCAAGCTACCATTCGAGCTGAAAGAACTTGATCGATAGTGATTTCCTTTTGATATTGGGCTAAGGGATTATGCACCGCGTTTGCGTGATTTTTAACAGCAACGGCTGCCATTTGCTCTTTTGTCGTTCCGTATTTTGCCATATGGGCAACAGCAAGGAGGGCAAAGATACCTGGAAAGGTGATCCCGGGTTCAGCTTCAAACGGCTGGTCCGCTGCCATGGCTAGTGTTTCAATGACACCTGGCGTTGGTAGATCGGTCATCTTCTCGACGCCAGCAGCCAGGACCACATCATGTTGTCCCGATTCAATGGCAAGAATCGCGGCGCGTAATGCCGTGGCTGAAGAAGCGCAGGCGGCTTCGCATTTGGTGGCGGGAATTCCTTTCATGCCGGCAGCATCCACCATCATAGGCGCGATGTGTGTTTGCCGATTAAATTGATCGGCAGATAAGTTTCCGATGAAGGCAGCCTCCACATCCTTAGGTGATATCCCGGCTTCTTCGATGGCTTCATGCGCGGCAAGGGCAAAAAGTTCCCGTAAATTATAATCGTCATGGCGCCCGAACTTAGTTTGTCCGGCTCCAACAATGCTTACATTGAGCACGATAGTACACCTCGCTATTTTACGAGGAAAGCTGAATGGGGCAACGGTTCGCATACCTAATTATAAAACGTGTCCTCGTCCAACGTTGGTGAAAACCTACTTGTCAGGTTGACGAATTTCGTTAATGACCTTTTTTGAGGTGCTGACCATACTCGACTAAGGCCCAGAGGGCTTTCGCTGCTCGAGCGGGAGTGGGGAGGGTCGGAATTCCCCTTTCTTCGAGGAGCCTGGCGCCTTTCATCGTAAATCGACCACCAGCAGTGAGAGCGACTAGGGGTTTTTTGTACTTGTGAACCACGGCTACTAATCGATCAACGATGTCAAGATTCAGTAGAGGTACTTGCATCATTACTATTGCAATGGCGGCATCATAATGCGGGGTTCCAAGGAGTGTATTAAAAGCGACTTGGTAACGTCCCGCATCTGTGTCTCCCGTTAGGTCTATAGGGTTATGGACACTGCAATAGCTGGGAAAAGCTTCGCGGAGAATTTGTTTTTCCTTTTC
The DNA here is from genome assembly GCA_048939595.1 of Promethearchaeota archaeon. Taxonomy (GTDB): domain Archaea; phylum Asgardarchaeota; class Hermodarchaeia; order Hermodarchaeales; family Hermodarchaeaceae; genus Hermodarchaeum. The sequence continues at coordinate 2,520 of JBHLPI010000163.1, forward strand.
GGGAGGTTCAGGAACAGTTAATCCGAGCGCTTCGCAGGCATCGACTGTCATTACACCCGCGCCACCAGCATCCGTGACAATGAGGACGCGATTCCCTTTCGCTGGGGGTTGCGATGCGAGCGCTTTTGCCATTTCAAATCCATCTTCAAAATCCCGTGCTGAGAGTATACCGGCCTGATGGAAGACAAATTCATAGAGTCGTGCATCACCAGCCAAAGCACCTGTGTGGCTAGCGGCTGCGGCTGAGCCTCGCTTCGAACGGCCTGATTTCACTACGATGATTGGTTTCTGCTGAGTGACTCGTTTCGCAGTTTGAAGATAGGAGGACCCAGTGCTGGGAGATAGCCCTTCTAGATACTCAACAATGACCCGGGTTTCCGGATCATTTCCTAGATATTGAATGAGATCGATTTCATTGATATCGGCTTTGTTTCCAAAACTGATGACCCGGCTTACACCTAATCCAGATTGGGCATTCATATCCAGCACTGCCGCGGCAAACGCACCACTTTGACTAATGAAACTAATGTATCCTTTACCTGGGCGCCCCATGCGCGAAGCCGGGAGAAATGTCGTGTCTACACCAGTATTTGTATCGTAGATGCCAATACAGTTGGGTCCGATGACCCGTATTCCACTCCGTTTGGCAATTTCGACAAT
>JBHLPI010000164.1:0-3123 GCA_048939595.1 Promethearchaeota archaeon
GTTGAAGTAGTTTTTCGTTTTTATTGTCCGCCTTGGATGGTCTGGGTTTGACCATTTTGCTGCTGGATGTTCTATCGAGAAGATGAGATATCCATCATCTTTGAGGATTCGGGAAAATTCGGAAAAGAGTGGAGGCCAATTCTTGATATAGTCGAGTACGAGTGAGGAGAATACAACATCGACTGATTTGTCGTTTAAGAAATCTAGTGGCTCTTCGAGATTGGTCAGACGGAGCGTGGCGCGAGTTCCGACACGTTGTTTTGCGAATTCGATCATTTTGGGGCTAATATCAATAGCAGTCACTTTTGCCCCTCTTTCGAGAAGAATTTCCGCATAGAATCCCGGTCCACACCCCGCATCAAGGACATGTTTTTCCTTAAGGTCAGGGAGAAGTGACAATGTGGATGGCCGTTCGATGTAAGCATTATAGGCTTTGGTTTCAATTCGAGCATTATATTCTTCAGCCATGGTTTCATAGGCATCTAAGGCGATTGCCCGCTCTTTCTCTCGCTCACTCATTGTATATCCCTGTTGCCACGAAGGGTGGCAAATTCAAGAATATTTCGGAAACAAGAATTATCTCGAAGGACACTGTTGTAGGATAATCTAATTTCTTATAATCGGGAAGAGCGCCATTAGTGACAGTCGTTATGTTCTTGTGATGTCAATGGATGATGATATGAAGGAGTATTTCATGACGGCTGGAGCGTTGTCAAAGAAAGTGAAGGAGATCATTGGAGTAGCCATCTCAGTGTATATCCAATGTCAATTCTATACTGCGTGGCATGTTAAACGGGCCATGGATGCTAGTGCGACACGCGAGGAAATACTAGAAGCCTGCCAAGTTTCAGCTATGGTCGGAGGCGGGCACTCTGATGTCCACACACTATGCACTCAATGCAATTGAGGATTTTACAAAGAAATAGGTGTACAAAAATGGTTGAAGTTCTAAAGAAGAAGTTGGACATGGATTTTGACGAAGCAGTGCAACATGTTGAGACAATCGTCAGGGAAGAAGGTTTTAGCGTTCTTATGGTGAAACCGATTCATGCGATTTTCAAGGAAAAACTTGGGGTGGAAGAGTATCCACGATACACGATGATTTGCGCCTGTGGAGCTAAACTCGCGAAAGCCGCCTTGGATGTGTCGAAAAATTTGGGATTATTATTTCCCTGTAGTTTTGTCGTGTACGAGGAGGCGGACACAATCTACGTTGCGCATGTTTCCATCATGAAAATTGCTCCAGAAATCGGGCTTGCACCAGCTAAGGAGATGGAACCTGTCATTGAGATGACCGGGGAAATGGTGCAACGGGCTTGGACACGATTCTGAAAAGGCCTCTTGAAGAAATATACCTGAGAAATTAGTGAGAATGACGTCCCCAAGCATTTCACTATTCCATCATGCTCGTGACCTTTAACTGGTGAATGCCACGCAGGCTCTGCAAATTTGATGCTAGCTGTTTAATTTCTGCAGCCCGTCCCTTAACAACGATTACGAGCAGACAATGATGACTATCCAAGTGAATATGCGTTGTCGAAGTAATAAGGTCGGTATGCTCGTGCTGAATGGCGGTGAGTTCGCTTTCTAATCCAGATACATCGTGATCATAGATTATCGTAATGGTTCCCACTGCACCAGCTATTGGATCTGCGTCCCACTGGCATTCGGTAATGAAATCTCGCATTGCCTGTTGAATTGCTTTAGACCGATCATATCCGATATCTGTAATGACTGCATCAAACTCCTCAAGAAGACTAGGAGGTAATGAGATGCTGATCCTGGAAACGCCTGGCTTCGACATGGGACATCACTTCAGGGGAGGCTGTATGGTAAACCGTATCATATTAATACTATAGCAGTATTACTTTTTCGTAAGGAAGTATTACTGTGTTAAACCGGATTGCTAACCGTTTCCTCGCTAATAGCTTTTCAAAAATAAAGTTTGAGTTCACTGACATCACCTGGGATGACATAGATACTGACCATGTTGGCATCTACATTCATGTCCCCTTTTGTGAGCAACTTTGTGCGTTTTGCCCATTCCATAAGGTGATTTTTAACAAAGAACTAAAAGATCTCTATTTGAAGGCTATCGAAAAGGAAATCCACCACCGAGGTGTAACTGGCGAAGTGGAGTGGGTGTACATCGGTGGAGGAACCCCCAATTTGTTAAGCCCTTCCGAGATCGGGCAAATCCTTGGAGCGTTGCGGAAGCACGCAGATTTGTCTAGTATTGGAATGGAAGGGAATCCGCTACAGTTTACTTCAGAGTATCTTCAGGCAATTCGGGAATTAGGTGTGGAAAAGTTAAGCACAGGCGTTGAATCGTTGAAACCAGACACGCTCCAGCATGTGAATCGAGCGAAGGCCGATGAAGCCCATATTCAAGCTCTTGTGAATTCTGCCAAGGAGCTGGGCTTTACTGTGAATGTAGATTTAATGGTAGGGCTGCCTAAGCAGGCGAGTGAAGATTTCCTCTATGATGTTGATCGTATTGGGGGAATTGATCCGCACCAAATCACAACGTACCCCTTTATGGAGATTCCTGGAGTTCGGGTTTCTCCTGAAATGGATTCGCGAAGCATGTATAACCTGATTGAGCAAGCAGACGAGCTCCTCGCAAAGCATGGCTATTTTCGAGAAAATGTTTGGGTGTTTTCTAAGACGAAGAAAATCTATGATTCCGCGCGAGACGAGCTAGTTATTGACTACCTAGGATTTGGTGCTGCAGCCTTCAGTAAAATTGGTGGAGTACAGAGGGTGAATCCCCCGTTAGCCTTGTACCTGGATATGCTCCAGAACGGGAGGGCACAGGCATTCCAAACGACTGTCGACGAAAAATCCGAGTATTGGCGGAAATTTGCCCATGAACTCTATAACCTGCACATTGATCCGAAAGTAATCCAAGACTTGCCCAGAAGCATCAAGTTCGTACTTTCACTGCTAAGATTGACCAGAAACGTGAAGCACAACCAAGTAACAAAGAAAGGGCAGTTCTTTGTTCACGACCTAACCAAAACAGTTGTCGAAAGCTTGCCTTTTCCAATAAATAATCCCTTGGCTACAAGAAATTACAATGAATATGAAAAACTCTTAACGACAGCTCAGGCACTCCTGTTG
>JBHLPI010000017.1:0-32574 GCA_048939595.1 Promethearchaeota archaeon
ACCCAAGTTTACGGCCTCGACCCATTCTACAACCTCCAAACCCCCGAAGACCTTGTGGGCCACCTCGTCATCGGCCTTGCCCCCCACACCTCCGCCGGCGTCGTAGGCCGCATTATCGGCTTCACACCCCTACGAGTCTGCTACGCCCACCCATTCTGGCACGCCGCAAAACGCCGAAACTGTGATGGTGATGAGGATAGTTTGTTGTTGGCGTTGGATGCGTTCATGAATTTTTCTCGGGCTTATTTGCCGACGTCTCGGGGTGGGTCGATGGATACTCCGTTGGTGTTGAGTATTACGATTACGCCGAAGGAAATTGATGATGAGGCGCATAATATTGATGGGAGTGGTATTTATCCGTTGGAGTTTTATGAGCGGGCAAGGCAATTTGTGGATCCCAAGGCGGTTGAAGATATCTTTGATCTGGTTGCGCATCGTATAGTTGATCACCGACTTGAGTCTACAGCGGAGTCATATGGGTTAGCCTTTTCCCATCCAACGAATGATGTCAATTATGGGCCACGTATAACCACGTATACGAAGCTAAAAACGATGAAGGAAAAAGTGGAACGCCAATTAGGACTGGGAGGACGTATTGCTGCTGTTGACGTTCAGGACATGGCTAGGCGTCTTCTTGATTCGCATTTTCTCCCTGATATTTTTGGTAATATTCGCGCTTTTTCAACTCAGCAAGTTCGGTGTACAAGTTGTAATAAAAAATTCCGGAGAATCCCTTTATCCGGAAAATGCACTGAATGTTCAGGAAATCTAGTTTTAACAGTTACAAAGGCAGGCATCACAAAATACATCGAGTTAGCGTCCAAAGTCGCTGTAGATTATCAATTGCCTCTCTATTATCAGCAACGACTAGAACTGGCGAAAAGAGTCATCACCTCATTATTCTCTATAGAAGAAGATGAACAGCAAACAACATTACGGGAATTTACCCCAATCCGCCGATGATTCATTCTTCATTCTTGTTTCAGCAGGATTCGCATAAGGTCTTTGTCACGGATAATTCCACACAAATCACCTTTTGCATCGGTGACGGGAAGTTGGTCAATATCGTTGCGCCGCATAGTCTTGGTGACCTCGCCAATAGTTTCTTTTTCATATGTTGTAATAATGCCCCCAATCATTACCTCGGAGACGGGTTTGTCTGGGAGCTGAAGTTCATTTGTGGTTATGTAAAGCACTGTTGTTGCATCCCAGGACCAATCGGTCCCCTCACTGGCTGCAGAAACCGAAGTTGCTCGCCTTTCTCGAACAACTTCGCTTAAATTCATTATATCGCTGACTGAGATTATGCCTACTAAATCACCTTTCACAGATATCACGGGTAAGACATCAGTTGAGGCTAACCGCATGATTGTGTAAGCCGCTTGGATCGGAGTGTTTTCCCAAACGGCAGTAACTTTCCGCTCTACAAATGGCGTAATGAGTTCATCTGCGTATTCAACGCTTACCACCTTTCTGATGATTTGGTGAACAGTAATCATACCTTTGAGCCGCCGTTTTGAATCGACAACGGGCAGGCGCCGAATACCCTCATCTAATAAAATCCGAACTGCGTCTTCGATTTCATTGCTTTGGGCTACTATTGGCGGGTTTCGGTCCATAAGAAGTGCTAATTGATCTTCCTCGGGTTTTCGCATTAAATCCAATCGTGAAACAATACCTGCCAACTCTTCAGAATCTTTCTTTACTAAAGGAATAGCAGTTTTTCCATGTTCAGACATAATCTGAAGAACTGTATCACGTGTACCTGGAACAGAAGCCCGAGCAAATTCCGTCTTCATCACTTCTTTGACTTTCACAATTGGCGCCTCCTAAGGACAATATCGACTGAATGATTAATTCTGAGAGAGAAAATCCTGCAATAAATTAGTAAGTACCGTTAAAAAGGGTTCCTCAAAGGGGCGCTATCGAATTTTTATATATTCGTATGCCTCGCGGGCCGTATCAAAAGCATAATGGACTTTTTGAAATTCCTTTCTAAACTCTAAGACATCTTGGGCTACAGATTTGGAGTCTTCTGTATCAAAGACAATTCGCCGCATGAACTCGGCAATTTGGCCCATTTCATCCTTTTTCATGCCTATCCGTGTCATTTCACTTGTTCCTAAGCGAATACCACCCGGCTTTATGTAATCTCGACCAAATCGTTTATCCCATGGGAGCAAATTTCGATTGATGATAATATTCGCATCCTCTAGTTTTTCTTCAACTGCTCGCCCATTTCGCAGGGGTGTATCTGCAACTTCAACGAGAAGCACATGCGACTTTGTGAACCCCTTGTGCTCAGCAAGAACCTTGAATCCCTCCTCCGTGAGTGCCTGCCCGAGAGCCTGTGCATTTTCAATGATTTGTCGACTATAATCTTTCCCAAAAGCAAGCATTTCTGCCATTACAACCGCTTTGGCCGCAACATGATGAAGATGGTGATTACTATGGAGCGCTGGAAAAACCCCACGTTTGATTCGGTCTCCAAACTGCTCTTGAGCAACAATACAACCTCCCTGTGGCCCAGGGAGCGTCTTGTGCGTGCTAAAGGTGATACTGTCTGCCCCTTCTCGAAGAGGATCTTGAAAGCTATCAGTAGCGACTAAACCTGCCACATGTGCCGCATCAAAGTTCACATAAGCCCCATAGCCCTTGGCTACATCAACAATTTCTGGAAGTGGTTGAGGAAATGGAAAGACTGATGCACCAAACATGTAGAGATCGATATGTTTCCCTTTCTTCTGTAAGCGTTCTATTCTTCGAATCGTTGCATCAACGTCGATATTAAGTTCATACTCATCATACTTGAAATATTGAATCTTTAAACCATGTACACGACCAGCTGTTCCCCACAAGCGATGACGTGCTGATGAAATGTGACCTCCTGTGGGAATTGATAAACACATCATTCGGTCACCTGGTTCGGTGAACGCTGTCAGGATACTAAGATTTGCCAAAACGCCACTAATCGGTCTTACATCCGCAAAGTCTGCCCGGAAAAGTACTTTTGTGAGCTCATTTCCCATAATTTCTACTTCATCAATAAACTTGGTTCCCGCATAAACCCGCTCCCCTGGCCAACCTTCAGCATAACGGTCGCTAAAATCAATCTGCATTGCTTCACGGACTGCAGGGGAATGCACATTTTCTGATGCAATAAGATTGATTGTTCCCTGCATCCACTTATGATGCTTTTCTAGTAACGAGAATATCTGGTCATAAGATGAACGAGCATCGCTAGATTTCATGATTCTCATCTCTTGAAAGATGACTTTTCAGATGATGGAGTTCATGTTTCATCAAGAAACCTTAAAAACAGTTGGGATTTAATGATTGCAGACAACCTGTCAGTGGGAATCCTATGCCAAAATCAAAGCGAAAAAGACAATCAGAAGGTCCCATGCCAGCTGCAGGGGCAGGATTAATTCGTTTCTTTGCAGACTCAAGCGAGGGAATCAAAATAGGTCCTATTACGGTCCTCTTTATCTCAATAGCCATCATTGTTGTAGTTTTTATGGCCAACCTAGGGCTTTTCCGCTTCATCATTCCTGGTCTTTAACAGCTTATTAATTCCGACGAGATAATCTATCTAACAAACTTAAATTTGAGGTTGCATTATTTCCAATAAACAGCCCTCATAATCGCTGAAAATCATGGGGCAAAACAATGAAAGGCCCATATGAGGATTTCCAGCTCATCGAATCCCGGAACATCGCCATTCGTGCCGGAATACAGCGTTTACTATTTGATCCTGAAAAGATACTAAAAAGGTGGCGGACTCCTCAAACTACCATTTGTATCTCCCATGCTCATTCTGACCATATTGCCGGATTCAAAAGCAACATTCGAAAAATCGTTACTCCAGAGACCTTAGAAATTTACAAATCCTTAGCCGGGAAATCTCCCAATGTTCACACAATTCACCTAGGTAAGCAATTCACCTCGAATGATGGCGTTTCAATTCAGCTTCAACCTGCGGGTCATATGCTTGGCGCCGTTCAATTTATTGTAGAAAGGAACGGAGCACGTCTCGTGTATACTGGCGATTTTAATCTACAATCAACAATGACCGCAAATGGCGCAAAACCGATTCCTTGTGATGTGCTTCTGATGGAAGCAACATATGGGCGTCCGGATGCAGTATTTCCTCCCCGGGAACAGGTATACACTGAAATTGTAGAATGGATAAGTCAGGAATTAAAAGAAGGAAAAATTCCGGTCTTCCGTGTCTATGCTACTGGCAAAGCTCAAGAAATTATTCGCATCATTAACACTTTTCTCACAGTCCCAGTAATTGTCGAGTCTACCATTGCGAAAATTAGCAAGGTGTATCAACAAAATAATATTCCTCTAAATTTCTTCGATCAACAATCCGATGAAGCAAGAGAGATTATTCGCCAAGGAAGTTTTGTCTACTTAACTTCAGGAAATCTCTCCGACGCGCGATCCCAGTTTGCTCATCCCATCACTAAGGCTGTTGCTACAGGATGGGCTAGAATTTTTCCAATGAAAAAATTCGACAAATCCTTTGTCCTTTCAGCGCATGCTGATTTTCATCAGCTTATTGATTATGTTAAACAAGCCAAACCTCGGGCAGTTTATCTCACATGTGGAAACACTGTAACATTCGGAGCCGTACTCGAGAAACTAAACATAAAGCAAATTGTACCTACCTCTCGTCGGCAATTAGAACTCTCTGATTTCATCTAAAGAGTTACATTGAGATACCCGAAACGTAGGGAGTACCACCTAAAACTTCCTGTGCCGCCTTACCCACACGTTTCCGAAACTGCGCTGTTGTGTACACCCGGACAATATCGAGGTAACCTTTCAAGGATGAAATTACACGAGACAATTCAACAAGATCAACAGCTATCTTTTTCTTACCCACATAGGCAAACCCGGGAATCTCCATGGGATCTAATTGCGATGAATGACGATAAGGAACAGACGGGAGAAGTGGCGAATCTAGTTGCACTTTGTCAGCATCAACATTCGCTTTTGCAGCTATTTCTTGTTCAATTTGCTTACGCACACTTTCCTTGTCTAATAAATCAATTGTGGGGTGGTCTTGTACAATTGACTCAACGGTATACGCGCATTTGAGAAGTTCTCGGCGTTCAAGTCGTTCGATAATTGGACGGGACGTTTTGCATTCCTTAAGCCGTGCCCAGATGGTGTAGTCATCCATTTCCAAGTAATCTTCAGGTTTGCTAAACTGAGACAGTCCAAGTTCCTCATCAGCAGCACTTAATGCGTCTGCTAACATTCTTTGTACTCCTCGACAGACGCGATGGTAATAGATGCTCCGGAAACTTAGCACTCGGGCAATAAGAAATGCTTCCAGTGTAGTTAATGCTGTAGTATTTACCGCTAAATTTCCTTGAAATGGTTCAGTTGTATAGATTAGACGAAAAACATCAACACTTCCATACTCTGCCCCCGTATGAAAGGAATCACGTACAATATAGTCCAGCTTATCAACATCGACAGAACTCCGGATTACCTGATTAAGATATATCCGCCCCTTTTGCTCTAATTTTCCAATCGCAAGGTGACTCAATTCTTCAGGATTTACTCCTCCATCTTTCAAAATATCTGCAAGCTCCGAGTTCTTTATCAACCAAGTCGTAATATCTTCATGGTTCTGTCCCTTCTTAGCAAGAATTTCTTCGAAGATATGGCTGAATGGTCCATGCCCAACATCATGTAGCAAAGCAGCTAACCGTAAGGATTGAATCTCTATTTCATCATCTGTGATATTCTCAGCCATCAATCCCGCTAAGTGCATCGCTCCGACACTGTGCTCAAACCGCGTGTGATTTGCCCCAGGATATACAAATTCCGCTCCAGCTAGTTGCCGTAATCGACGTAACCGCTGAACCACACAAGTGTCGATTATATTCTTCTCTAAAGTGGTAATAGCCACATACCCATACAAGGGATCTTTGATGAATCCCCAACGTTCTCGGACCAATTACTTAACCTCCATGCTAATTGAACAATTTCTTTGAATAACATATAAACCTGCTGCTTATAAGCTCTCCAAACTAAGCCTGAGGGCTTTCTTCTCCACTACTTGGCACTTTTTTCAACAACACTGACCGCACAGCAGAAAGAACCGCACCCAATTCCCCTTCATTCTCTCGAGATAAAAACAGATTCACAACAACAATCCCACCAAGACGTTGCGCCGCAATATCCGCCACCGCTCGCGTCTCGGCTTGAAACCGCGTCCCGACCACACACGACGTAGCTACCGGCGATACCTCACTAAACGGGCTCGGTACTCCCACCGCAATCGTACCAAACCGCTGCTCTCCATCACTCACTAAAATTAGCGACCCATTCGCCAAATTGCTAATAGCAACTGAGATTTGAAGATTCCCAACCTTAATCGATTCTTCTACAAATTCTAACGTCAACTTACTAACCACCAACTTTTGACTATCAAATGGCAACTTTGCGTTAAGATACTAACAGCCTACACGCTTCTTAAGAATCTCCCATTCCCGATCAATCCCCCACTCAAACTCCTTCACGCGCGCGGGATCCTTAACAAGAGTTCGGAACCGACCCTGCGGCTTCAGATAATCCATTAACGGCTTCCTTTCCACTTTTCCTTCTGCAATCCGCTTACTGTGACCCAAAAACCGCCACTCATCCCCTTCCTTCTCCCACATAATCCACACACCGGTTTCAACCGCAAGCTTTCCAAATTTTACACTATCCTGAGCCACACATCTCCAGCCAGTTGGACACATCGTATGCACCTCAATGAAACGGGTACCAACAATATCCTTAACCTTAGTATAAGTGTCAAAAAGCAAGCGAGGATACGCCGCGGAAATCGACGCGGTGTAGGGAATCCCATGTTCTGCCATAATCCGCGCAAACGGCTTCCGGTGCTCCTGTTTCCCCTTAATTGGAGTCGTTGTACTGTAAGCACCGTAAGGAGTTGCCCCAGAACGCTGTTGGCCAGTATTTCCGTAGCTCTCGTTATTGTAGCATGTGTAGATGAAGTTGGTTTGGCGTTCTGCGGCTCCACTGAGGGCTTGGATGCCGATGTCGTAGGTTCCTCCGTCCCCTGCCCAGGCCATGAGTTGGATTTCTTTGTCTTTGCCCATGTATTTGAGTCCTGCAGCGATTCCGGAGGCTGCTGCGCCTGCGGTCATGAACGCGGTGTTGAGGACTGGTAAGCTAAGGCCATTTTTCGGGTAGAGGCCTTGAATGACTGACATGCAGCAGGCTGGTATTGTGAGAATTGTGTTTCCACCGAGTGCTTTGAGGGCGTGGCGGATGGCGATGGTGGCTCCACAACCTCCACATGCTGCGTGACCGAGTTCGATGTATTCTTCGCGAGGCATATCTTTGATTGCAACCATTTTTTTCACCTTTTTAGTCCATAGAAGATGTCAGGTTTGGCTTCGCCTTTATCAGCGACTTTGAAGCCGGTTTGGATGAGTGTCTTCAAGTCTGTATGCGTAACATCTCGTCCTCCGAGTCCTGCTATGGCGCCTTGAACAGGGATTTTAATTCCGCCACGGAAGAGGGCTGATCGGATTTCAGTAGCAGCGGCACCCAAATGCCCGTAGGAAAGACTACGATCCACGACAACGAGGGATTTGGCCTTGCGTCCCAGTTCTTGGATTTGCTCGGTGGGGAAGGGGCGGAAGACACGGAGTCGAGCAGATCCTGCTTTGATTCCTTCAGCGCGTAGTTCTTCTACGGCGATTTGAGCTTCTTCGCCCATAGTGCCCATAGCAACGAGGATGACCTCAGCATCATCACATCGGTAGGTGTCGATGAAACCGCCATGTTCACGCCCGAAGTGTTTCTTGAAGTCGGATTCGACTTTAGGTATGAGTTTTCGAGCAGCTTCAAATCCTTCATGGATCGCGTAGCTTAGCTCATAATAATACTCAGGACCTGCAATGTTACCAGTGGCCATGGGGTCTTTGGGGTCGAGTTTCCAGTGTCCGGCCTCATAGGTGGGGAGGAAATCAGTAATTTCATCATGTTCATAGGCTTCAATCGTCATGAAAGTGTGGCTTAAGATGAATGCATCAAGTGCCACCATACCAGGGAGTAGGACTTTTGGCTCTTCGCAAAGGCGAAAGAGCATGAGGACGGTATCATAAACTTCTTGGTTGTTAGCTGCATAGAATTGGATCCATCCAGTGTCGCGAGTAGCCATAGTGTCTGTATGGTCAGTCCAAATATTCCATGGAGGTCCTAATGCCCGGTTAACCACGGGCATAACAACAGGCAGGCGTGCTCGCCCAGTCCAGTGGAGCATCTCATGCATCAAAGCAAGGCCATGTGATGCCGTAGCTGTAAAGGTTCGAAGACCTAATGCAGAAGCTCCAATGCAGGCTGCCATTGCACTGTGTTCGGATTCAACACGGACATATTCAGATTTCAGGTCGCCTGATTCGACGAATTCCGCAATTTTTTCTACAATGGTAGTTTGAGGAGTGATAGGATAGGCGGCAATAACAGCAGGTTCTGCTGTTCGGGCAGCCCAAGCTGCGGCATGATTTCCAGTTACCGAGATGATTTGTGGCAATGACTTTTCCTCTATTTTGTTTTATCTTCAGCTTCAGTTTCGCGAATATGTGAAATTGCTTTAACAGGGCACACTGATTCGCAAATCAAACACCCTTTACAGTATTCAAGGTTGATTACTGGCTTGTTATTATCGTCCATTGTGATTGTTGCATCTGGGCAATACATCCAACAGATTTGGCATCCTGTACATTTTTCATTGTCCACAATTGGACGATAAATTCTCCAATCTCCAGTTCGACCCATGGCTCCTGGTTCTGGATAGGTAATGCAAGTAACACGATGCTCGGGGGGCTCTCGTTTTAAAGGTGTCATTTTTTATTCTCCATCTTGAGTTGATCATATGCGCGTTGGGCAGCCTCAACGTTGGTTTCAATGACTTTTTCTGGAAGACCAGCAAGTCCTTTCCGAATAGCCTTTTTCACATTTTCAATCGAAACAATATTTGTTGCACGGGCAACAGCGCCTAACATGATGGTATTGACAACAGCAATTCCCGCTACAAGAATGCCCATGTCGAGTGCAATTTTTGTTGCATCAACAGTTGATACCTTGGCTTTTTCTTTTAGTTTAATTTCTTTTGGTGATTTTGGTGTGTTGATAATCACGAAAGTATCCTCTTTGAGGCCATTTTGCACAGTGGGGTTATCCAGCAACGTTTCATCGAGAACGACGATAGCTTCCGGTTCGTAAATATAACTATGAATTCGAATGGATTCGTCGGCAACTCGTGTGAATGCCATAACCGGTGCTCCGCGTCTTTCAGCGCCGTAGTGGGCAAAGGCTTGAAAATGCTTATTTTCAAACCTCGTGGCATCACCTAAGATTTTAGCTCCGGTTACGGCTCCTTGGCCACCGCGTCCATGAAATCGAATCTCGAAAAGGTTCATGGTCGATTCAACCCGAATTAGATATCGTTACAGAAATAGGCTGGAGCTAAAAAGGGTTATGAAACACCAGTTTCACAACGGAAGTGGAAGGACGAAGAGAAGTAAAATTAGTGAGATTATGAATGCAATCGTGTAAAGGGTGATTCCCCCCCGTTTTGCTATGTTTGCCGAAACGGGGATTAGACTGGTTAATTTTTCAGCAGTTCCTTCACCCATGACAGTAAGGGGGGTCGTCTCTCCATGAAAAAGGGATACGTCAGCTAGTCGAAGATTTGAGGTAGCTTCGGTTACAAGTTCAATTATTAAATCTGTTAATTCTTTGTGGGGAATTAATTCCCCAATGGGGCTATATCCGTTCGATGCCGAAATCGCGGCTGTTTGATGTGTATCAGATGTCATAATCTCCGCGAAATCGACATATTTGGGAACGAGAGCATGCACTAATTTTTCTCGTAAGCCAATAACCATGTTGTTTCCATCGATGAGGACGTAGGCCATCTTTTGACCTGCTACTTCGGTGATTGATACTGTTATGCCTTCTGATCCCATTCCCTCGCTCTTGGTGAATCCCGTTTCTCGACGTTGCGCCACACCAATTTTTGGTTTGCCTCGTTTTGTAGTCAATGCCTTCGTAATTGCAGCTTTTGCTGCTTTAATTAGATCAGGAACTAACTCTGAATCCTCATACACGGATTCTTTGAGTGCGCTCATGCAATTATGAGTGTCAATGATAATGCACTGCTTCACGAGGTCTTTTACCTCCAAGCAAATCTGTTCAGCAACTCTCAGGCTTATGTCATCCATTTCGATGGGTGAACGAGTAAAGAGTAGAACCGCAGTATCTCCAAAGATCTGACAACCAGCCTGTATCGTACCCGACGATTCGCGAGAAAATTGGCTCAAATCTTTAACGGGTTCTACCCGTTCATATGCCGCCCGCAACATTTCCATGAAGCGTTCAACTTCCTCCTTCGAGACGAGGTTCAGATCATGAGTGGAAGCACTATGCGGCGAACACGCAATTGCATTAAGAGCTGTTCTCCCCCATTCACCAATTCGAGTAGGCAGCCCACTGCTACCGGTATTCCTGAAAGGACCGGGATGCACCCCTGGTATGACCTGTACGAAAAACGGATCAGTGGTTTCTGTGGAGAATTTGATAATAGAAAGTGGTACGGTTCTTTCTTCCCCAATTTGAGAAAGACTTTCTTCCATGAGATCCGCTCGGTCCTCCATCCAGACTTCCAGAAAGCCACGAAACATCTGGATTCCATCAACGTTGAAGGCTTTCTTCAACGGACGTCCAACTGCTGTGAGTAAAATCCCTGAAGCACTAATAAACGTCAAAGCACAGAGCAAATAAATTATTAGAAAGACTCCTTGTGCAGGAACCGGTTCAGTTAGAACATACATGACCATGGCCGTGGATGGAAAGATTAGTGACAAAAGAACCCCCGCAGCAACCCCCACGCGGCTTGTACTGAGAACAATTAAGAGAAGGATTGCCGACGCAAATGCACCCGCGAGAATGAGATTACGTAGATAAAACATGGTGGCAATCCCACCCCCGGCTAAAGGGCCAAATTGAAATTTGAAGATAAGTTCAATCGCCCAACCAATAAGTGTCGATAGAAACCAGATGAGTAAGAGAACAATAACTGCAGCTGTAATCACACCCAAAAGCCGATGCCAATTCAGAATGGTTCCTTTTCTTGTACCAAAACGGAATGCAAGCAAAGTCGCTACTGCTGCAGGAATCGTAATAACCAAACCACGTAGTGCGCCTCTTAGAAATACCATAACAGTAAATGGACTACCTCCAAAATATCGGAGAAGCTCTGTTGATCCACCAACGACCAGTGAGGCAATGATAATAATCAAAATCTGTACGCGATCACTTGGTAAGCTGAAGAGACGCTTGTAAAGTGAAATCGTGCTCTGAACATCCTCACTCATAATCAATCGCTCATCAGTGATTAGTGGAGAAGATACCAATCCTAAATCTATCTTGAAAAGCTTTTCTTGTAACCACACGCCAAAAAAGAATTGAATCGGCTATTTAGTAAGCATATAACGAAGGACATTTACCACGCAGGCATTCTCCACATTGACTACATTTTTCTTCAATAATTCGAGCTTGGTTTGCCTTAATAGAAATTGCTTCATTGGCACAGAGAGAATGACAAGTACCACATCCAGTACAAAGAACACCTCTGAGTACAGTTCGAGCAAACCTACGGGCTATCTTATTTGTCGCAGGACCTGAAAATGAAAAATAACCGCTTTCAAAGAGGAACGCTTTCATTTTTGATTCCTTCTTAGGAATTGTAACTTCAATCATCCTTCGTTCTAAATCGACAATTACATTACCCAATGCAGGAAGAAACGCCGTCGCCTGCAAAATGTCAATTGGCTTATTGAATCTTCCACGAATCATCTTATTGTCATGTTCATCATCAATTTCTAATGCAAATGAAAGGGTTTCTCCCTCTTTGTCAACTGAATGTGATTGCAAATCAATATTCATTTGATGGGCTAATTCTTGGATTTTCGGCGGATGGTTCTTCCAACGCCAGAATCCATGCTTTAACCATTCTTTAGTCATTCCTTGGCGTTTTGCAATGCCTTCTGCGTGGGATTCCCATCGTTGCCACTCGGAAGGAAATTGGTCAGCAATAATTGTTAACTCATTCATAGTTGAGGCGGGACAAAACATACACCCAATTCTTTCGAAACCAGCTTCGTATAGTGGATTATAGGGTGCTTTTTCTCTGAAAATGTAAAGCCAAATCATCAAAGCTGTCCAATTATGAATGGGGCTGGCTCCTACTTGTTTGGGTACCCAGGGATTTTTCCAAATTCGCCTACTCGCTGAACGTCGGTGGGATTCATATCGTCGTTGACCGATGAAACTTAAGCATCCATCAGGAAAGTGCTCTTCAATTAATTGACTGGTAGGTCCCAGTTTCACAGTTTTACAACAGACACGATAGTCTCTGGCAACTAAGCCATACAATTGGAGTACACGGAAAAACTGATTTTTCTCAACATTCTTGACGAGTAATTGATTTTGCAGCCCATAATGGGTTACTGTTGAATACACGTTGTCAACTGTTTCAGGAAATTCAATTCCAGTATTGATAAAGATGATATGATACGATTGATCAGGCAAGGCTTTTTTCACTAGTAAGAGCACAACTAAGCTGTCTTTTCCCCCTGAAAATGCAACAACGAAGGGCCGATGATATTTCTGAGTCGTGTTTTCAACAAATGTAATAGCTTCGCTTTCTAGTTCATGTAGAATTTCGACATTGCTTTCTAAGACGGTTGTCCATGATTGTCCTGCAGGGAGAAGTTGGGAAGTGCACGCTTCTGCATTGTATCGCTTCTTTACAGCAATTCCCCGGGCTTTTTTTTGCATTTCTAGCCCTGTCATTTGTGCGGTGCCTACAAACACAGCTTCTCTTCGCTCTGTCACACCAATTACAATATCACCCGAACGAATCGAATCATCCGCAGTTAATACACCTGGTCTAAGCAGATTTGCACCCTTAACAATGAATGGAACAGCGGAATCTTCGATTATGACCTGTTTCGATTCAGTGAGTTCAACAAGTCGTCGTGCGCCTTCCATTTTGGGAATGAATTCCCAAGAAAGCGTGTCGATATGGAAGCGATGGAGCCCCACTATTTGTCCATCAACTATAATTTCCTCGCAACAATCAATATCAGGTATTGCATTAAGCAAGACAATTTTATCTGCTGGAAGAAACTTTTGCGCGACTCTACTACCAAATTGGCGTGAAATTGTCGCAAGAATTTGGTTACGATCGGCATCAAAGGCAGGTCGCGCGTCACCTGGTGGAGTCACAGGGACAGATCTCGTTTTTGCCCCACATCGGGCACAACGTACTCGTTTTACTAGTGGTACATTGCATTGATCACACCATGCGAGTAACAACGGGCCTAAGTAAGGCTTCTTTTTCTTCTTACTCATCGTATTTTGCCAGTCTAGCAATTTTCAAAGTCAAAGATAAAATTATGGATTTTCCAAAACACGCCCTCACTAGCGGATGATGAGTCCTTGGACTTCTTTCCAAGTTTCATCTCGAAGACGTTGTACATCAGTTATCGAAATCTCTTCGGCTTCCTTAACAGTGTTTGCGAGCTGGATAACATTCCCTACGGCTGTAATATTGGACACATCGACAGGCAGCTCGACACCCAATCCTTTGACTTGTAATTCGACTTTTCCTGGAGGCAACATGATTCGAAGACTACGCACAATCCCGATTCTACGGGCGCTTCCATCGATTACTTCTTTTCCGATAATGTTACCAGGCATCTGTAGTTCGTACACTTCCGCTTCAGCCATAGAGGCAGCATTGGGTTTTGACACATTGAACACACTCCTCTTCACAAAGACGTGGAATATAGTGTAATATAAATGCGGGTAATAAAGTGATTTCAGGCAAAAAATACTCTATTCTACTAAAAAATATGCTGCGATTGGCATGACAGAGCAAGAATATGTCCAACATCCGCTTATCCGACCCAAGAGCATTAGTAAACGCCTTTATCAAGAAACGATTATTGGTACCGCGGTAAAATGGAACACTCTCGTTGTACTGCCCACAGGTGTGGGAAAAACAGTTCTTGCGGTGTTAGCAGCCGCATTTCGCTTGTATAAGTTTCCCAAATCGAAATGCATCATTCTGGCTCCAACTAAACCACTTGTACTTCAGCATATGAAGACCTTCAATGAGTTCATGTCAATTCCCGAAGACCAAATCGCAATTATTACGGGTGAAATCAATCCGCAAAAACGTCAAGCTCTTTGGGACAGCTTTAAAATTGCTTTAATGACACCACAAGTTCTCCAAAACGATTTGCTTGCGAGCCGGTATACACTAGAAGATGTATCCTTACTTGTCTTTGATGAAGCGCACAGGGCTGTTGGCGATTACGCGTACGTTTTCATTGCCAGTCAATACAAGAAACACAGTCATTCACCACTTGTTTTAGCGTTGACAGCATCTCCTGGATCTGAAATCGAAAAGATACGAGAAATCGTATCCAATCTCAGTATCGAGAACATTGAACTACGAACCCGTGATAGTCCAGATGTAGCCCCTTATCTTCCTCGGGTTGATTTTGAATGGCTTGAAATTAAATTACCCAACGAATTTATGAATGTAGGAAAAGCCCTTCGACGAGCGATCCGGGAGCGCCTAATACCGATGAAGGAATCCGATTTGATTTCTTCCACTGACCCCCAAAATATATCTGTTCGACAAATCCTTCAGATTCAGCGTGACCTGCAAAATCAAATCGCTACTAATCCTTCGCCACCCAGCCATCTTTTTCAACTAATCTCGCACTGTGCAGCTCTAATTCGGCTATATCATTGCATTGAATTACTCGAGACTCAGGGTATAGGCGCTCTTCAACGTTACTTTAACGGCCTTCAGCAGGAAGCTAAACGACGAGGAGCGTCGAAAGCGGTCCAAGGGCTTTTTCAAGATTCCAACGTCTTAGAAGCTCACGAACTCGTTACCCAATTAGTAACAGAGGAAATTGAGCATCCGAAACTTGAGAAACTAGTTTCTCTTGTCCAAAACCAACTTGCCCAAACCCCTAACTCACGCATTATGATTTTTACGCGATTTCGTGATACAGCTCGATTAATTGAGACAACTCTTTCCGTTTCAACAAGATCACGTCCAATTCGGTTTGTAGGACAAGCCACACGAGCTGGTGACCGCGGGCTAACCCAAAAAGAACAAGGAGAAATTCTCCAGCTATTCCGCGAGGGAACTTATAACGTGTTAGTGGCAACCAGTGTCGGTGAAGAAGGGTTAGATATTCAAGAATGTGACTTGGTAATTTTTTATGAAGCGGTTCCAAGCGCTGTGCGTCTCATTCAGAGACGTGGTCGAACTGCTAGAACTCAACCTGGACGAGTAATTGTCTTGGTGGCATTAGGCACCCGTGATCAGGGGTATTATTGGGCTTCTATTCACCGAGAAGCCAAAATGAAGGATTTGCTTAAAGAGATGAAGAAGATGTCTCGAGATATTAAACAAGAAAGGAAACAATCGACATTGAAAGATTTCATGGCCTCTAAAAAACAAGAAGAACCTCCTAAGACCGAGACTGAAACGAAAATTATCGTGGATAACCGCGAACTTCGGTCTGCCATTGCGAAGGCACTCAAAGACTTGGATGTTGACCTCGAGGTTGAAACACTAGAAGTTGCGGACTATATTCTCTCTGATCGGGTTGCGGTTGAAGCAAAAACTTCAGATGATTTTGCTCAATCGATTATTGATAAGCGTCTATTCCAACAACTGGGTGCGTTAAAAGATAGTTTTGATATTCCTGTACTTCTCATAACTGGCCCCAGCTTATATGGATCAAGCGGTATCAATCCTGCGGCTATCCGCGGGGCCATATCGGCGGTTTTAACCAGTTATAATGTTCCAGTCATAAATGTAAAAACTCCTGAAGAAGCAGCCGCACTGATGTTTGCCATTGCGCGGCAAGAACAAAGTTCTCGAAAAATAACTCTGAGTATACGAGGAAAGAAACCTGCTCTTAGTATCTCTTCTCTCCAGGAGTACATTGTTGCAGGGCTTCCTGGTGTTAATACGACTCTGGCAAAACGCCTCTTAGCACAATTTCGAAGTATTACGGAACTGGTAAACGCTACTTCTGAACAACTGGCTGAAGTCCATGGAATTGGAAAGACGAAGGCTCAAACCATTCGAGAGACTCTCGACGCCCTTTATGAAGAAGAATGATTCTGCTTACTGTTGTAACTGCTGAATTCCTTTCAGAACCTCGATTAAGTTCTTGGCTGTTTGTGCAAATGTGCGAATCTCTTCTGTGCGAGGTTTTTCTGGAAGTGATTGGAGAAGAATAGCGAGGCTAGTGAGGACTTTTGAAGCTAGTTGATTCATGATGTCGTCACTTGCACCCTTTTGGGTCATGGGCAGAGGCTCAGCCTTTTGTTCGACAACCTCCTTGTCACATTTGGCACAATACATCGTTCCATCCTTAAGTCGAAGAAGCGGAGTATTGCACTTGGGACAAGCCATGCTGAGTAAAGCAGCGCCTTTCCGAAGCAACTGCCCCATCCTTTTCGTTACTTCATCATCTGACATGTTATTCTAATTATCAGTGAAAAAAGCTTTTAAGTAATCTTGGTATCTCCAAATCGAACCCACAAGATAATTTCCTGAGGGGATAATCACATGGCTGATCCAAATAAAACTGAAGAACTTTCAGAAGAGTCGATACAAAAAATCGACCAAGCTACAATGATTCTGTCACAGATTGGTGAAGATAGCACGGTTCCTCGGAATATTCGTCGAGCTGCTAACGAAGCGATTGAACTGCTTCACGGCGAATTGGGTTCAGCAGCCGTCCGAGCCTCAAATGCAATTTCTCGACTTGGCGACGCCACCTTAGATCCCAATTGTCCAAGTCATGCTAGAACCGGAATTTGGAATGCGGTTTCAATTCTTGAGACAGTAAACGACTAATTTTTTAGTCCATAATTATGTTTCCTTCATTGACGCTAGTTCAAGGAGTGTTTCGGCTAGCTCTTGATTTCGTGCAGCGATATAGGAGTACCGGGCATCATTTGTACAAGGTCCCCTGATGGTAATCCCCCTTTCATTGATTAACGTCGCGCCCGCTTCCTTCAGGATGAGACTTGCTGCAGCTAAGTCGGTTCCTCGGAACACTCCACGAAGATCAACGAATCCATCAAGAGAGCCATCAGCGACAAAACACAATTCCAATGCATTGGCTCCGAAGTGCCTGGTGTATAGAATTGATTTGTCTCTGTTTTCTTTTGAAAATTCTTCTAATGATTCAGGAGGGTATCTAGCGTCAACACCCACTAGATTTAGTTCCAACGGCCGTGTGTTCATGGAACTTATACGGGTTTGATCGCAAAACGCACCAGCACCTTCAATTGCATGATAGCAACGACCTGAAAAGAGATCTAGTACGACTGCTACCCTAATGGCGTTAAAAGTTAATTCAGTCCCATAAGCAATAGCAATGCAAGCGAATCGAATATTGTGGCTAACGTTTGTACTACCATCAATTGGATCCATAAACAAGAATCCTGATGGGTTTTTTCCAACCTGTTTGATTCCTGTTTCCTCGCTAACGAGAGTAAATGACGCAAATCGTGATACGTAATCAATCATGGTTTGTTCAGCAATCGCGTCAAACCGCTTAGTTATGTCACCACCTGCTCCTGTTCCAATTACCTCATGGCAGGTTACTTGGTGTAGACATTCTAACACGCGTAATCGGGCTAAACCCGCTGCGTTTCGAAGGATTCGGTGCCATAGACATTGTATTGGAGGGGAGATTGAAGAAGTCACGTAATCGCGTATATTATCATTAAGAGAAAAGTTTTATCTCATACCTAGGAATAGCACACTTACCTAGTTATTCTGCAGGGGTGCCAGAGTTTGGTCAAACCTGGAATATTTCTCTCAGCATAGAAAAAATTCCAGGGACTATACGGGCTGGGTTCAGGCCCCAGTGGCGTAGGCCTGCGCGGGTTCAAATCCCGTCCCCTGCACCACCTTCATGTTGCACATTGAATTTTTCTAGAATAATATAAAAAGAAATTGGCGGGCTCGGCGGGACTTGAACCCGCGACCCTCGGGTTTCTTTAGAAGCAAGGGTGACTTGCTGTCCACGTGGATACAGTGCATCCAATAGCATCTTCTATAAAAGCCCGATGCTCTGACTTCACCCGCACAGGGTGCCCCTGTGCGACTAGCTAAGCTACGAGCCCGAACATTTTAGAGTGGTCTGGAGTTTCAGTCCACACCACCACGCTATAAAGTTTTTGAGTAGTAAAGTAGGGTAAAGAACAAAAAGTCGTGCAAGGAAGTTCGAGCTTAATTGCTGGTTGTAAGAATAACAAATGAAGGGTATCGCATCATTGACGAACCCAACCAGGATGAAATATTACAAGAGTTGACAGAACGTTGGGATCATATCTTTGAGGAAGCCCGCTGGGGATCTATTGAACATGCTATGGAAATGTATGCCCAATTATTTGAATGGCTCGAACAATATGGCAAAAGGGTGAATCAGTGTGCTTATCGCGCTGATGCGGTGTTACCACCACGTGATCTTGAGCCTGATGAACTCAAATACCTGCTCGCCCGTGATAATCGTTGAGCGGGTTCCTTAACTCTCAGCTGCAATAAGAGTCACTGTTTTATCGACTTCAGGGAGCTGGCGGATTTTAGAAATAATGGTGTGCTTTAACTGGCGAATATCCTTTACGATGATTTTTGCTACGACATCAAAATTCCAAAGAACCTGATATGCTTCTTTTACCTCCTCAATCCCCATCAGGGGGTCTAGGAGGTCATCTTTCTGGACACCTTTTTTAGCTACAATAAGAACATAGGCCTTTGGCATTAGAATCACTCCAAATTTAATATCGTATGCTATTATCAGTGACCAGTCAAAAGCCTTATCGTTCCTCAATCTTCATTATGAATTGTAGTGGATGGATGCTTTATGTCACCAGTACAAACTTTGTTAGCAGAGGAAATGACTGCAATTGAGTGGAATGCTGAGTTTTTCGGAGTTAGTCGGTTAATTCTTATGGAAAACGCGGGTCGTGCAGTTGCCCATGAAGTCCTTAAACGTTCCAAACGTTTACCCCGCGTCGCTATCTTTGCAGGATTAGGAGGTAACGGCGGTGATGGCTTCGTCGCTGCACGCCATCTTGCACCTCGGTGCCGAGTAGTGCACTTGATAATCCTTGGGGACCCATCAAATATCCGAAATGATGCTGCAGCAAGAAATTGGGAAATCATTCGAAAAATGCGCCATTCCCTTGATGTCCATATTATCCAAGACTCCTCAGAAATCCCTGAAATAAGCGCTCAAGTTGTAATTGATGCGCTATTAGGCACTGGAGTGAAAGGAAAACCACGGACACCTTTTATTAAAGCACTCCAAGTAATGAATAAAATGGATGCGTTTAAAGTCGCCATTGATATTCCCACTGGTCTTCACCCAAACACAGGGCAGCCCACAACACCAGATGCGTTTCGCCCTGATTTAACAGTGACCTTCCATTACGCTAAGGTTGGCTTGGCGAAGAATAGAGAACATACTGGGAAACTAGTAATCGCCGATGTTGGAATTCCACCGGAAGCGGAGCTTTATGTGGGACCTGGGGATGTCATCCGTGCCACAGAACCACGACCATTATTCACAAAGAAAGGTGACTTTGGCCGTTTGCTTGTAATTGGTGGCAGCCCACAGTACATTGGCGCCCCAATTCTCGCCTCAATGGGGGCACTCCGAAGTGGCGTTGATTTAGTCTATATTGCTGCTCCTGAACAAGTTATCACTGCTGCAACAAGCCATTCACCAGATTTCATTCCAGTTACTTTAAGTGAAAAGAAGCTTGTCAATAATGACCTTTCTTTAATTGAGGAAGTTCTCTCTAATGTGCAAGCCGTATTGGTGGGACCTGGATTAGGGGATCATCATGAAACCCTTGACGCAACGGGGGAGATTCTGTCCATTGCCAACCGGCTCAATAAACCAGTTGTTATTGACGCTGATGCTCTCAAAGTTGTTTCGCGTATTATGAATGTCGGTACGAACACAATAATTACCCCACATGCAGGTGAATTCAAACGCATTCGAGGGATTCAGGTGGCTAAACCGCTTTTACAACGAGCCCAACAAGTTCGAGATTTAGCCAAAACCCTCAAATGTGTAGTCTTGCTAAAGGGGCCCGTAGACATAGTATCAACACCTGCAGAGACAAGGCTAAATTGGACTGGGCACCCAACCATGAGCGTGGGTGGAACAGGAGATGTACTTGCAGGACTTGTGGCAGGATTCCGTGCTCAAGGAATTAATTCATTTCTCAGTGCCTGCGCAGGGGCATTCATTAATGGTGCTGCAGGATCGCTAGCTTACCAAGAAAAAGGCCAAGGGGCTATTGCCTTTGATTTGGGTGAATACATTCCCAGAGTTCTTGCTAATCCAATGGCAAGCCCGATTGCATACAATTTTGGTATTCCAATTAGCGAATAGTCAAACTGTCTCTTTCCTATTCGCAGTCATCCTTCAGGGGCATATACTGCTGTTGCATCTCTATAACCTCCGTGCTATTTTGGGCCCTCTGATAGTCATTCAATGGCTCAAAATTTAATTGAAGAAAGTGTGGTCCCCATTTGAAGAGGTTCAAAATCTTTTCTGCTTCTTTCGCAAAGCCAAGAATATAGAGTGCACTTGCTGCCGCTTCTGCTGAACACAGCTTACCCACTTGACCGTAATTCACCGGGTTTGCCGCTACCAAATAGGGAAGCCCACGGTGTTCTCCCCTTAACCGTTTTTGGAACATATCCTCGGCTTCGTTCCAAGAGCAATCTAAAACTAGTACACCTGATTTTTTCGCAAGATGCAAATCAGCGGGTGAAAAAGCCTGCAGGGCAAAAGGGTCTAAAATTATCGGGTGTCCACGGACATGTCGAGGATTGTGGAGGAGATGAATCAAGTTATGCCGAGCGAGTTTTAGCGCACTGCATTTCTTTGGGTCGCAACCTGGGATACGTAGTACTAGAATCTGTGGAGGGTCCAATATCTTCCACCCTTGAATAGGAAAAGGTGTGGTTCAGTAATGAGAGTAGCCCATTTTCTGTTCATCCAATCAAGTTACCTTGAAGGGAATGACGGCATCTAGCTAAGCACCCTACCCGCCACCTCAGTAGGCTCCTCATAAGTGGCCTATTTGGGCTTGCTCCCACGGTGATGGGCCGTTTCATCGATTCCAACGCCATCCTCAACAGGTTAACAGGTATTCTGTTACCAGCACACCGCTTAGACCAAAGTTTCCTTTGATCTTCAACTGCTTCATCGTCAATTCAGCGCTGGGCGTGTCGTTTCTGTTCCCAGAGCAAGGCTCTCGCCTTACGGCTCACGCCGTACCGGTGCCTAAGGGAGAATGGAGCTTCCTCAGACGCTAGGCGTCCGGCAGCCGTCCTTCATCGCTGAACCACGAAATCTGATTTACAACATAATATATGACTGTTACGCGTGTACTCTGCGAATGTTAATCTTATAATGGCAAGAGGGGAAACTTCAATTTAGGAAATAATGTGTGACTATCTTTGAAGGGATCCAAGGTGGTTCAAACAAGTGAAAGGAACCGAGCATTGCGTATTCTCGAAATCCTCGAAAAGCATTATCCACAGGAACCATTGATGATCAAAGCCCGAACGCCATTTCAATACCTTGTTGCAACGATGCTTTCAGCTCAATCCACTGATGTGCAAGTAAACCAAGTAACCAAGGAATTATTCAAAAGATATCAAACCCCTCAAGATATCGCCTTCGCAGACCCTTTAGAACTCCAACAAGAAATTTTCAAAGTCGGATATTATCGACAAAAAGCCAAGCACTTACAGGCTGCATGTCTAATGATCATTGAGGAGTTTGATGGGACGGTTCCCAGAACTATGGATGAACTTGTACGCCTTCCTGGAGTTGGTCGAAAAACCGCCAACATCATTCTGCACCGCGCATTTGGCATTGTCAAAGGAATTGCGGTTGATACACATGTTTTTCGTATCAGTCGCCGACTGGGTTTTAGCGTAGGAAAAAACCCGGGTCAAGTCGAAAAGGATCTCATGATTTTACTCCCTTATGAATACTGGAAAATAGTGAACCATTTATTCATTGCTCACGGACGCGCACAATGTACAGCCCGAAACCCAAAATGCCCGGCATGCCCTGTGAATTCACTGTGTCCCTTTGGGATTGAACAGCTAGCGCCTTCCTAAATTCAAGCCTTTCTTCGCCTCGTATATTCTGACGACAGCTTTAAAGCTAATATTCGGAAACTAGCGATTAGCGGGGTAATCCCTTGTCTTCTGGTAATTCAACCAAGTATGTCTTCAAGATAATTCTTTGTGGAGACTGGGCAGTTGGAAAAACTTCTCTTGTTCGCCGATATGCCACAAACACCTTCACTGAAGACTACCTCACAACAATTGCCATGGATGTCACCAACAAAGAAATCACAGTAGATAGCTTCAATGTAAATCTGGCACTTTGGGATACTTCTGGCCAAGAACGATTCAGTGCTTTACGAAAGCGCTATTACCAAGGGGCTCACGGTGTCATCTTTGTTTATGATATAACTCGCCCCGAATCATATCGTCACATCGAGAAACGATGGATACCAGAAGTGAATGAAGTTCTTGAAGATTATGTACCTACTCTCTGGGGCACAAAATCTGATTTAGCTGAACAGCGAGTTGTCAGTACAAACTCTGGTGATAGGCTTGCCCGCCGCCTTAAGGGCTATTTCTTTGAAACCTCAGCACTTTCAGGTGAAAACGTCGAAAAAGCTTTCACCAGCTTATCACGAATGGTCTTAAGCAAAGCCCTCACCTCTACCAAGAAAGAAACTAATTTTTCAGTCTAGTATTGGCTTTTTGAGATAATCCCTTTTTAGCTCTCGAATGGATATGCCATATAATCGGGAGCGTTCTTTATGTCGAATCCCACTAATCAGGAGAAGAAGAATCTCAATGCACTGGATGGTAAAACTTGGACACGGTATTCAATTAGCATCTGGGAAATCGGTAAAACCCCGGAAGAGAGTCGTCTAAAACATCCAGCACTGTTTCCTCAAAGATTAGTTGAGCGCCTGCTGAAAATCTACACAAAACCCGGAGACACTATACTCGATCCATTCATGGGTACCGGCAGTACTTTGGTTGCGGCTCAACAGCTCGGCTGTCAAGCGATTGGATTTGAGATCTCGCCAAGTTACATCCAACTTGCACAGAAACGCTTAGACTCAACTCAGTCAAGCGTACAAATCCATTGCGAAAACGCAAACAAGCTGACAGAACATATTCCGTCTAGCTCTATCGACCTCGTCGTTACATCCCCTCCATATTGGAATATCCATTGTCAACGACGCACTGCCGATGGGAAACGTTCTCGACCGTATACTTCGCTTTCTCAGGACCTCGGCAATATACCAAATTATCAAGATTATCTAGAATCGTTGGGACTAATTTCAAAGCAGCTTTTCATGGTCCTGAAACCAAGCCATTGGTGCATTCTGATAGTAATGGATCTCCGAAAGAAAAACAAATTCTACCCCCTTCACATCGACTGCATCAATCAATGGAAAAAAGATGGATTCCAACTGGAAGATATCATAATCTGGGATCGACGTAAGGACTATCATAACCTTCGCCCTCTTGGTTATCCAACCACATTCCGGGTAAACAAGGTTCACGAGTACATCCTCATTTTCCAAAAACCGCAGTGAGGAGTCACCAAACCTTAAGTATTCAAAACCGAAAACTAGCAAGGAGGAACACATTATTACTAACGCGGAATCTGAAACCGATATCGTATGGGAAGGCGCACTCACGTGTCCCTGTGGGAGGCCCTATATTCTTCTAAAAATCGATGAGGTTCAGGTTTCAAAAAATAAGGAGCTCCAGCCATTAGCAGCATATGTGCGATGCCCTATACACCGGCGAGTGCGACGTATCTTTTTACCCTATAGTCGACTTAGTGAGTGGATTGCTGCGGTAGGAAATCGTTTTTTTCGGTG
The DNA here is from genome assembly GCA_048939595.1 of Promethearchaeota archaeon. Lineage (GTDB taxonomy): Archaea > Asgardarchaeota > Hermodarchaeia > Hermodarchaeales > Hermodarchaeaceae > Hermodarchaeum. The sequence goes on from JBHLPI010000017.1 coordinate 24,118, forward strand.
TAATATCTGTGGGGAACCTGCCCAACCTAAACGATCGGGAATCAAAGGACATTTTACAGTTGTTTTGTTAGAGTGTCCTACACATGGAGTAAAAGATAATAAACGAATTCTTTGGAGCCCCATTTACACCTCTGCTAAAGCTGTCAATGAAATTCATATGACCGAATCCTTACCCCTCCAAGATCTTTTTGAAGAACCTGAAGAGGACACTGTTCTTATTTGTCCCAGTTGTAAGACCGAAAATGATGCAGATGCACGGTTTTGCGCTTATTGTGGTGCCCAATTTGATCTCTAATCTCGGGATTTAGAGTTAGCGTTCCACTGAAAGATTGATTGCCGTTTCAGCGATATCAGAGCCGTATTCAGCAATTCGTCGTAAACTCTCTAATGCTAATCGCAGGTTTACTACCATCTCAATCGGATATTTACCTCCCAATAAGTAGCGTATACTCTTATCTTCAAGCTGAACGATTTCCGGGACACACCGAATAGTTTTATGCGCCAAAGATACGTCCAAAGTTCGCAGTGCTTTTAGGGAATCCTGAAAAACCATCTCTGACAATTTATGCATCTTGGTAAACGTATTAGCCAAAGGTGATTTATCCGGGAGTGAAGTAGAGGCTGCAATCGATGCAATACGGGTTGCATGGTCTCCAGCTCGTTCAATACTCTTCACAACCATCCGGTACCCCAAGCAGGTTTGAGGACTTTTCAATCCGATCTTGCGAATATGATCCGTACGACTAACCGCTGCTGTCAACTGACGAATTATGTAGAAAAAGAAACGGTCCACCTCGGGATCTCGTTGAACCACTTCAGCGGCTAGGCGTTTATCTCCTTCAACTAATGCAATTAATGAATCCTGTTGCATTGAACGCACAAGCGCTTCCATACGCTCCAACGCATTCAAAAGGGGCAAATTAGCTTGGCCCAAAAAACATTGGACAACCACCCTATCTGTTGTCTCAGAGACAATTTCTGCACCAATCAATAACCGACGGATAGCATCCTTGACTACAACTCGCTGGTCGGCTTTCACATGCTGCAAGTCAAGGTGGATAATGTCAAATCCAGCTAAATACTGTGTAATGAAATTCCGAACAACATCCTCTGTTGGCATCCCCTTGGGGATCTCTACTTCACATTCAGAAAGTTGGGCAGCTTCCGGTGACGCTGCAGTATAGATAAGCAAAGAATGCCTATCCTGTGGAACAAGCTGCAACTCGCTGCCTGGCTTCAATCCCGCCTTTTCTGCCCATTGCTTTGGCAATGAAATAATGTAGGTCGCGCCTCCGGTTAATTGGACCTTCCGGGTCTCCGTTTTCAGTTGCGTCTTTCGGGTTTCCATTGACATCATTAATCGCCCACAAGCACTATCGCATATAGAATCTACTCAGTATATATAGATTACTTCGATAAATTATATATGGAGCATATCATCGAGTGGCACGCAACCCAAATTCACGGGTGAAAACTTGAACATGAAACTAAGTGGTACAAGCATAGTAGTCGGTTTAATCATCGGTCTACTGGTTGGCCTCCCTGTCGGGTTCTTCTTGGCTCCTCAGGCTCCGCCATCCGCGGTCAACCTGAAAACCGCTGGTTCAACAACCGTCTATCCCTTGTCCGTCGCCTGGTCAGGTCACTATTTCACCCAAACGGGTGGACTAGTCAAGCTTGAAGTTTCAGCGGGTGGCTCAGGGTACGGACGGGCCTCAACAGTCCAAGGTTCTGTCGACTTTGGTGCTACTAGCTCCTATAAGGACCCAGTCGATTACGGCGCTTCAAGTAACGGTCAGATTGTCACTATTCCAGTTGCTGCTGACGTTCTTGCTGTTGTCTGTAACACCGCTGTTAACACTTCTGGTGTAGCATTTATGCGTGAGTGGCTCGTTCCCATTTTCCAGGGTGAAATTACCACTTGGGAAGATTTAGAAACCGAATTTGGTATCAGCATTGATGTAACCGGTTCCATTCAAGTCTATCATCGATCCGAAGCTAGCGGAACCACCGCTACCTTCACTGGATGGTTAGAACGAGGTGAATACCCCACCTACAACTGGACCCTCGGCGAAGATGAACTCATCAACTGGCCCAGTGGACCCACCTTCCACGGTGCAGAAGGTAACCCAGCTGTTGCTAACGGTGTTGCTGGTGACTCTAACGGTATCGGATATGTGGGCCTAGCATTCACTGAAGGTCTTGCTGCTGCTGACCTATACAATGAAGGAAATGGTGAATGGGTTACACCCTCACCGGAATCTGCAAAGATTGCGATTCCTGCTTCTCCTACTCCTCCCTTCAGCATCATGGACAGCAGCACCGCCGGTGCATACCCAATTGTCCGTTTGATCTACTACCTAGTGAACAAAGATCCACCAGCCACCTCATTCCTTCGCACCCAATTCGGTGTCAGCCCACCGTATGGTGTTCGTCAAGCGACCGTTGCCTTCCTGAACTGGACCCTATCACCCACTGGTGGTCAAGCAGAAAGCATTATCCGCACCGAAGTGGGTTACTTAGAAATCACTGGAACTGGTGCTCTGACCTACTCACAAAACTTAGTTGATGGTCTCTCAGCAGTTGTTCAACCAGTGGTTCTGCCAACCTTCCAAGGCATTCTAGGTCTTGCATAAATGCTCTTCCAACATAGCTCTATGAAAAGTAGAGGTGCTCGACATGTCACAGCGTGATTGGCGTAAAATCTTGTTTGGAGCCTCAGCTCGTGATCAGGTTGGTCGCACTCTTCTTCTTATTTTTGCGATTATTACTTCACTTGTAATCGTTGTGATTTTTATTCAAACATGGTTACGAGCTTATCCCGCCTTTGTGTTGAACTTTTTTGGATTCATTAATTTATTCAGCCCTGTTTGGGACCCAACTGTCACAGAGTCCTTTGGAATTACCGTCTTCATCGCCGGAACGTTATGGGTGACTGGGCTCAGTCTACTAATTGCTATTCCAATAGGCCTCGCTGGTGCCCTTTTCTTAGCCGAATATTCTCCCCACCGGCTGAAAGAACCTTTACGCTTAATCTTGATTCTCATGGCAGGTATTCCGTCCATTGTCTATGGGCTCTGGGCACTTTACACACTCGTTCCCTTTCTACGAGATCTAATTAGTCCCCTGTACTTTCCAGTCTTTGATCTATCGTCAGGATTTCTTTGGATTTCAATGGAATGGTATTCAGGCTTTGGGGTCTTACCTGCCGGTATTATTCTTGCAGTTATGCTACTGCCTACGATTGTAGCCGTCTCTTATGATGCTATGGTCATGGTTCCTGATACCTTACGTGAAGCATCATATGCGCTTGGTGCAAGTCGCACCGAGACCTCTGTTAAAGTCGTTTTTATGACCGCCTTACCTGGTGTAGGTGCTGCCGTCTTACTCTCACTTGGTCGCGCGGTTGGCGAAACCATGGCTGTCCTTCTCGTCACCGGGAACAACACAACCTTTCCCCGTTGGATATTTGATCAATGTTATGTCATGACATCAGTGATTGCCAACCAACTAGGTCTGGCCGTCGGAGGGTATCCAGTGATGGAATCCTCTCTTTTCGTCGTTGGCGTTGTGCTTCTTATAATCTCAATGATCTTTTCCTTCACTGCAAAAATGATTGTTGCCTGGGGAATGCGTAAGCAGGGGCTGCGATAATGGCAACAACCCAACCCCCACCGCAAGAAAAACGCCAACGGTTTAGCCTACCGAAGAGTCGACGTGCATTTTTAGATCAACTTGCTTTTGTAATCCTCGGGGCAATTGCTGTCATTATCACAATCCCATTTTTTGCAATCGTTTTCGAAGTAATTGCCCAAGGATGGCACTTACTAACTCCTGAGTTCATATTACAGAACATGGACGGATTCGCCTCGGGTGGAATCCGCAATGCTATCGTCGGATCCATGGAACTTGTGGTCGTCGCTTGCGTGGCCGCAATTCCCATTTGTGTTGGTGCCGCTATCTACACCACCGAGTATGCTCAACGCGCCGGAGGAAGAACTAAAATGTGGGTGCGGCGCCTCAATAACTGGATCATCCGGGTAGTTGAATTCACCGCGGATGTATTAGCCGGTGTCCCGTCGATAATTTTTGGTGCATTCGGTCTCATCTTTTTTGTCCAAATCTTTGGGCGAAGTCTAATCGCCGGCGCACTGACCCTCGCCTTAATGATGATCCCCACTGTCTTGCGAACAACCCAAGAATCGCTACGAGCGGTTCCCCTAAGTCTGCGAGAAGCTTCTCTTGCGGTAGGCGCAACGACATGGAGCACTTCTTGGCGTGTCGTGCTTCGAGCGGCCACGGCAGGAATTGTCACCGGTATACTCTTGGCCATTGGACGGGTAATCGGTGAAACTGCACCACTTCTTTTTACAACTGGATTTAATTTTGATGAACCTTGGGGGCTCCTTGATGCCGTAGCCTCCTTACCATTCACAATCTATCTCTACGCCTTACAGGGACACACACTTGAAATTCGTCTTCGAGCCTATACAACTGCCATCGTTTTGATCGTAATTGTTTTTGTTGTCGATGTGGTTGCTGTGTGGGGCTCGAAAAAAGTTGGACTTGTCGTGAGGGCAGGTGGAGTATAAATGTCTGAAGTAAAAATCTCAATCAGTGATCTAAACGCATGGTATGGCGATTTTCATGTTTTAAAGGGCCTCAATTTCGAGATATTGACCAATACTGTAACTGCAATCATGGGGCCGTCTGGATGCGGAAAAACCACCTTCATCCGCATCCTAAATCGTCTGTGTGATATGGTTCCTGAGTTCCATCATAATGGAGAAGTTCTTATCGATGGACGAAATATCTTTAATCGAAATATCGATGTATTTGAGTTACGAAAAGGAATCGGCTTTGTCTTTCAAAAGCCCAATCCCTTTCCTATGTCCATTTATGACAATGTCGCCTATGGACCTCGGACCCATGGTATGAAAGATATGGATGATATTGTTCAACGTAGTTTAGAACAAGCTGCTCTGTGGGATGAGGTGGGTCACCGCTTGGATGAACCGGCACTCAAATTATCGGGTGGTCAACAACAACGACTTTGCCTCGCCCGTGCCCTCGCTGTTAATCCAGGAATCATCCTCATGGATGAGCCTGTTGCATTTCTTGATCCAATCAGTGCCCAGAAAATTGAAGAATTAATTATGACCTTAAAGAAGGATTACACCATTGTACTCGTGACTCACAACGTGCAACAAGCACTCAGAGTCTCCGACTGGTCCGCATTTCTTTACCTTGGAGAACTTGTGGAGTTCGGACGAACTTCACAACTCGCTGAAGCACCGAAGGACTCACGAACAGAAGCCTTCTTAACTGGGCGATTTGGGTAGAAACGTTGAGGTTATGCCAATGAGCACAAAAAAGAACCAACGATTTGCCAGAATTCAAGAACTCCTGCAACAAATGGGAGACATGGCTTTGAGCGCTCTTAACAAAGGTGTTGAAAGCTTCATTAATTTAGACCAAGACCTAGCCGCTCATGTTGTAGCCGAAGATGATAAAATGGATGAACTTGATGATCATATTGAGTCTGAAATTGTACGCGCCATTGCCCGATTTCAACCGGTGGCTGCAGACATTCGACAGTTAAGTGTTCATTTCAAGGTGATCACTGATCTTCGACGAATTGGGCGCTATGGTTATGATATGGCACTTCTCACGCAACGGATGAAAGACGAGCGGCACTTCAAGAAACTCATCAAAATACCTGAAATGGCAAAGATTGCTGATCGGATGACAAGAATGGCACTCAAAGCATTATTCGATCCCCAAGCCCAATCCCCCCTTGACAAGCTTATTGAAGAAGATGAACTTGTCGATGCTATGATGGAAGAATTATTCCGCGAATTAGTTACTTACACCTCTGAGGATCCCGGTCGGTTTACAGTTGCCATGTATTACCTTTTAGCTGGACGCTATTTGGAACGGGCAGAAGATCATGCTGTGTCAATAGGGTATTATGCGCATTATATGAAAACTGGAGACCGTGGACTCAACTTTGGCGCGACCATTAAAAAGAAGAAAAAATAGCTTCGGAAATTCTATGACTTTAGCCAAAATGGGGCTACTTTGGAAATTGGAAGAGCATTTCCGACGTGATTGTCTCTTCCGGTCATGGTCGTGGCCATAAACAGGGCATTTAGAATTGCTTCTTCGGTTGTTTCAACAACTGCTCCGAAAAAGGGTGTCAGATATGTTTCACGCAACTGTCGGCGGTCGACCACAAGCGGTTTTGCTTCTTCTTTTTCTTGGTACGCTGTGCTAAAGGCGATTACAAAATCGCCACTTCCATGGCTGACGATACTCCCGGTTCGTCCAATACCTATTACACCTCGTCGTGCTATACGAGTTAGTTGGCGCGATGACAATGGTGCATCAGTTGCAATTACGATAATAATAGATCCTCCTTCGGAACGAGGAAAACTAGGTGTACTGTGCGGGTTGTTGAGTATCCGGGTAATCGGTGTCCCGTTTAAGATGAGATCTCCTTCTCTTCCGCAGTTAGGTACCACTAGGCATCCAAGGGTATAGCCACCCTGCTTTTCCGGAAGGACTCGGGAGGCGCTACCGATGCCACTCTTAAAGCCATATGCCATCATACCAGTTCCAGCGCCTATGCATCCTTCTTCAACTTGGTTTGAAGCTCCTTTAATCGCTGAAAACACATGGGGAGAACGCACATGCCGGCCTTGGGCATCGTTAAGAAAGCCGTCATGGCACTCGGCCACAAGAGGGTTCGGGGTGGATTGTGAAATTCCTGTTTGGGGGTTCTGTTCTATCACATATTGGGTTACAGCATCTTCGACAATGCCCACGTTCAAAGTACTTGTTATGAGTATGGGGGTTTCGATACGACCGAGTTCCATGAGTTGGGCGAGGCCAACAGCCTTACCAAAGCCATTGATGATATGAACTGCGCCAACAACGGGTTCTAAAAATAGGTTCCCCCCGTGGGGAAGGATTGCCGTAACGCCGGTACGTATTGGTCCTTGTCCTGGGACGAGTTTTCCTTCTCCTTCGATGATAGTCGCATGCCCTACTAATACTTCTGGCACGTCTGCTATTGTATTATGTGGGCCTGGGGGCATCGAACCAATAATTAGCCCCAGCTCACGGGCGCGTTGTCGTTCTTTCTTTACCATCATGTGTTCCCTCATCAAGATTGATTGATGAAATAAGTGATACTGCTTCATGAGTAGGTTCGGGAAACTTCATTTCTCTTTCCTCTTCTTATGAAATGTAATCAAGGTTGGTTTGGTGTGGTCGATTCTTGTGTGACACCTGACCATGTAATTTGTTCAATTTGAGAATCCTTGGCGATTTCAACAAGGGATATGATTTGTTTCTCACTGACGAGGTGGGTATCTTCGCAGGGGAAGGTTCTGTCTAATCGTTTCCATTTGGCTTTGCATAATCTGTTGAATCCTAATAGATCCCAGCGTTCAACGTTGGGCAAATGAAGCCGGATGAATGCGGCAATAGCTGCAATATTTTTTGGCGCGTCTGTATATCCTGGGATAATAGGGGTTCGAATCCAAACGGGTTTATCGAGTCCTCCAAGCCATTTGGCATTGTTTAGGATTGGCTCTAAGGGCACGCCAGTGTACTCGCGGTGTCGGTCTGCCTCCATGTGCTTGAGGTCAAATAGAACCAGGTCACTTTCTTGGATTATTTGTTGAAAAACCTCCTTTGGTGCAAATCCTGCGGTATCTACTGCGGTATGAAGATTTTTCTTTGAAAATAGTTGTAAAAGCTTGTAAGAAAATTGGTGTTGAAATAGGGGGTCGCCACCACTTAAGGTCACACCACCTCCCGATTCATCATAAAAGGGCTTATCTCGGAGCACTTCGGTGACCACTTCTTGAACCGTTCTTTCGGTTCCAAGCAACTCAAGTGCTTTCGCCGGGCAGACCGGGATACAGGCTCCACACCCATCGCAGGCTTGGCGGTCGATGGTCATACCGGAAGCTGATAAGGATAAGGCATCATTCGGGCATGCCGAAAGGCAATGTTGTGCACCGATGCAGCGATCTTGGTACCACACAAGTGGGGATGTCACTGTCCATGTTTCTGGATTTTGACACCAGTGGCATTTCAATGCACATCCCATGAGAAAGACAGTAGTACGGATTCCTGGGCCATCTTCGGTGGAGAACCGTTGGATGTTTAATATTCGCCCCCTTTGTGAAGTCTCGGCTTTTGGCACGTGGACACCAACAAGATTCCAGATGGATGCTAGTGTGTGAAGGGTACGAAGAAAAGGCTTACCCATCTATCGATACTGTGGTCCCTGCTTTTCTTCGATGAATACACTGGTCGTTTGTATCCCAGTAAACCGAAAGCTTAATTTATGGCGGTCGTACAACCGGAAGGCTGGAGCCGTGAAGAGCTACCGAAGACTGCGAAAGCCTTAAGTAGCTCAATGTGCGTCCCTCCGTTTTACTA